>JAZDEB010000024.1:0-2351 GCA_043809165.1 Candidatus Liptonbacteria bacterium | reverse complement strand
CGATTTTTTCGCCATCCGGAAGTTTTGATTTTAACACTTCATGAGCTACGGCCAGGGCCTTTGGCATGTTCAAGTCGTCGGAAAGTGCACCTCCGAACTTTATTTTAAATTTATTTCCAGTTGCATTTAACTTTTTAGCTTTGACCGCATGGGCGCGCAAAACCATGTACATATCCTGGTATCGCTTAAGGGCCTGCGCCGATGCCCGTAAGCTGTCCCAGGTGAAATTCAATTTGCTGCGATAGTGGGCGCTGAGGACCAGATAGCGATAGGCGATAGGGTCAATTCCGCGCTCAATAATATCTTTAACTGTATAAAAATTACCTAAAGATTTACCCATGCGTCCACCGTCCACCTGCAGGTGTTCGCCGTGCATCCAAATGTGCGACAGGGGTTTTCCAAAAGCCGCCTCCGATTGGGCTATTTCGTTGGTGTGATGCGTGCCGATGTGATCCACGCCGCCGGTATGTATGTCGAACGGCTGGCTCAAAAATTTGCGCGATATTGCCGAACATTCAATGTGCCATCCCGGAAAGCCAACTCCCCATGGCGACGGCCAGCGTTGCAAATGATGTTCGAATTTGCCAACTGCCTTGAACCACAATGCAAAATCCGCTGGATTTTTTTTCTCAGAGTCTTCCACGACTTCTTTTCTGGCCGCAGTTATTTTTTCTTTGAGTGATTGGCCGGAAAGTTTTCCATATTGTTTAAAGCGTGAGATATCGAAATAAACTGCCCTACTGGTTTCGTACGCGTATTTACTCTTGAATAATTTTTTAATGATAGCGATCTGTTCCGGAATAAATTGAGATGCCGGCCTTAAAGATTTCGGCAGTTTTATATTTAATTTATCAGCATCTTCTATAAACGCTTCGGTATAAAATTTGGCGATTTCCTGCGGTGTTTTGTGCTCCCGCGCCGCGCCTTTTTCCAGCTTGTCTTCGCCTTCGTCGGCGTCGCTGGTTAAATGGCCAACGTCGGTAACATTCATTGCGCGTTTTACTTTATAGCCGGCTTCGGTAAGCGCCCGCTCCAAAAAGTCCTCAAATAAATATGTACGCAGATTTCCGATGTGCGCGTAGTTGTAAACCGTGGGGCCGCAAGTATACAAACCGATTTTTTTCGGCTTGATCGGCTTTATGATTTCTTTATGCCGCGAAAGCGTGTTGTATATCGAAAAAGAGGATTGTGCGGACATATCTTTATGCCCTTTATCCTATCATAGAAAAGAAAACGAGGAAGGGGGAGAGGAAGGGGAAATGGTAATTGGCACTCTTGACGCGAGACTGCCAACGGTCTTATAATCTCTTTTGTTATGGAAGAGAGGGCTTGCGAAATATTGAATGCACTGGTGCGCGAATTTATCCAAACCGGCGAGCCGGTAAGTTCCGGATGGTTGTTCGACCATTACGATTTTGGCATCAGGCCGGCCATGATCCGCTCGGAAATGAACGAGCTTGAAGAGCGCGGATTCCTGGAACAGCCGCACCATTCTGCCGGACGCATACCGCGCGACAGGGCGCTGGAGTTCTTTGTTTCCAGTGCTTTGCGCGAAACGCAGAATAGTCCCGACTTAGAATTGCTTTCTTTACTCCACGAACGCGCCTGGAATGAGGTTGTGGGAAAATTATCCGATGAGCTTGGCGTGCTAGGTGCGCTTAGTTCGTTCCAAGACGTAGAGGTATACAAAGAGGGACTTGAAAACCTTATAGACAACCTCGACTGGAATTCACGGGAGGAAATAAGGTCGGTGATACACGATTTCGAGGAATTCGATGTGCGTGTGGACCAACTTAAAAACCAGATTGCGAACAAAGAAGACGACCAACTTAAAGTTTATATCGGCCGCAAAAGCCCGGTTACCAGGAGCAACCAACTTTCTGTAATCATGAAGAACTGCTCAATAGACGGGGAAGAAGTGCTCTTGTTCGCCATAGGGCCGAAGCGCATGAACTACGAAAAAGCCGTTAAATTATTAAAGAACATTCAAGAAAATTAACAAACACCATGTCGGATGAAATAAAAAACCAGGTTTCACCGGAGAACGACGGTGCAGCTCCGCAAAACGCGAACGAATCGCAAGCTCCGATTGAGAAGTGCGCAAGAGAGTGCGAAGAATACCTTAAAGGGTGGCAGCGCACCAAAGCCGACTTCATAAATTATAAAAAAGAAGAAGCCAAACGGCTTGAAGAATTCACAAAATATAATTTAGAAGGATTTTTAAAGGAATTTATCCTGATTTTGGACAATTTTGACCTGGCAATCGCCGCACACGAGAAAATGGCTCCGCAGAATAAAGGAATTTTCATGATTCGCACGCAGATTGAAGCAATGTTGAAGAGCCGCGGAGT
>JAZDEB010000023.1:0-6264 GCA_043809165.1 Candidatus Liptonbacteria bacterium | reverse complement strand
GAGCACAACCACGGCATACTCTATCTGCACGACGACCCCGCACTTATTAAAGAAAATCTCCCAACAATAGTGGAGAGTATTAATTATTTATTGCAGCTTATAGCGTACAAAGAAAATGAGCACGCCTTATTTTTGGACGTGAACAATTACCGCAAGGAACGCGAACATTTGATAATAGAACTGGCGCGCGCTACTGCCAGGAAGGCGGTGGTCACCAAACAGGAGGTGCCGCTTCCAGCCATGAACTCTTACGAACGGCGCATTGCGCACATGGAGCTTGCCTCGCGTCCGGATGTTAAGACGGAAAGTATCGGCAAGGGCAAGGGCAGGTATGTGGTAGTCCGCCCTATTTTAGACGACGAAAAACCGGCAGCCGATACAGCAGGGGCCGTTGGCGTCCAGGAGAAAAACTTTTCTACGGAATAGCCAGGGAAAGAAAATATAGTTTGTCGTCGTAGCGATTACGGAAGTAAAGCGCTCGGTTTTTTGCCTGTGGGTTGGCAAGGTCAATGTGGATATTAGAATCCTGCATTAATAGCTCCATGTCACCGTTCGTAAGGTCAATCCTATAAATACCATCGTCGGTATACAAAGAATTTTTTTGGTAGGCATCCGGCAACTTGCGCGCATCAAAGCTGGAATTTTTTTGCGGAATCCCGCACAGAACAAACCGACTCGCGGTTTTCCATGGTGTTGCGTATATGGTGCTTGTGGCGGGAAGAGTAGGATCGGTTTCTTTCTCGAAGAAACATTTTTCTGGAAGGGTTACAAACGAGAGGATGTTTGTTGCTGTGCCGCTTGCGCTCCTTATGGTTAAGGCCGGCGCCGGGTAATTCTTCGTTGTTGTAAATACCACTGATTGCGTTCCCGACGGGTCCCATTTCGCCATTGCGCCATATTCTCCGTTGGCTATGGTGGTTAAGATGCTGGATTTGATATTGAACAAGAAAAGGGACCCTGTGGTGCGCAAGCTACTTCTTTCGTTAATCGCAATAATACCCGGGTTCATCCAGTCGATAACCAGATCATTCGCAGATAAAACAGCCAGTAGCTTAGGGCCTTGTTTGTAGGTTTTATAGTTCTGCGTGGCCAGCTGGTAGGCACCATCGGCATTTATTTTTAAATAGGCGACGGTTTCCGAATCCGGTGCCCAAACAGCATCGCCAATATTCGCGGTTAGTGTTTGCCAGGCTTTTGATTGGATATCGAATACGCTAAATTGTTTTTGCAGGTTATCCCCTATCACAACCAGGATCTTCAACCCGTCGTAAGAGAAAGATGATTTTATTAAAGTGGGGATCGGCGCGGCGCTAAGCGCGTTTGTTTTTTTGTCCTGGCCGACGCTTACAATCTGCCCGTCTTTCTGCACTATTAAAGTGTTGTCTGTTGACGTGGTCGGGATGAAATAGCTGCTTATTGGTTTATCGTAAACCAAGCCGAAAGTGCGCCCCCCCGTTGTACTTATGGATGTTGTGGCATTAGCCCCGCCGGTTGTGCCATTGCTTTGCGTGCCGTTGCCGACTGTTCCCGTTCCCAATTGGTCCTGCGGCAAGCCGCCGGGCGTTCCTTCGCTCACGGTTTGCGTGGCGGGTGTCCCGTTCGGCCTTAACCAGTATCCGATAAGAACGATTATTACGATTATTACCACAACGCCTAATCCGTATAAAAATCGCTTCATGTTTTTATAAATAATTTATGGAGAACATTTATATAAAGGACAGTTCGCCAGCGGTGGAGGGCATGCATCATTAGTAACACAGCGCGCCTGGTAGCTTGGGCAGCCGTTATTGGGATGTCCGAATGGATCACACGGGGAGGCAGGCCGGTTGTCCGGCTGGCAGCTTCTCGTTCCGTTGGAGTTCGTTATAACTATTTGCCCCGGCGGACAACTGTTTGTGTCCGACGAAACAGTTAGCGGTTCAAGTTTGGGGATGTTTAAGGAAACCATACCAGGGTTAATTATATTTAAAAGCATATAGGCGCCGAATAGTAAGATTAAACCCACTATGGCCTGGGTTATCTGGTCTTTGGCGTCGTGCGCCAGGCTGGTATTGCCTCCGGATAAGCCATACATAATTGCTCCGTATACAATTGCGCCAAAAGCTAGAAGCCCGCCGGCGATAAGGGAAAAATTATAAATATCTAAAACCATCTGCCCGGGGCTTACGGATCCCGTGTTCGTGCCAGACCTAGCAGCGGCCTGCGCGGCATAGCGCATGGCATCGCTGTTGTACAAAGTTACATCCGCGCCAAAGGCGGTTCCTCCTATCAGCGCGCCGATTGTGATCAAGAAGAATATTTTACCCATAGACATCTAGTGACTGCCAAGGCGCAATGAAATTTCATTTGAGTTACCCTCGGCGAAGCTCAGGGGGTTATTAATGCCCAGTCGAATATCTACCAGGGCCCCGGCTTGGACACTCTGATCCACCTTAATATTCAAAACAGACGGGCTTTCGATGGAATTTACGCTTGTTGAGTTGAGTTGCCAGGCGAAATTCAACCCGGAAATATTTTTTACGTTAAAGAAGAATGGTCTTGCGCTAACCTGTGCGCTGGATGACGCAATCGTACCTGCCGGGAACGGAGCATCAATAACTGCTTCAGGATAGATTACCGGGATTTCAATCGTCTTTACCACGATCCCGCCGGAAGGATAACCCGGCAATTGTGCACGAAGGGCGATGGAATTCGGAGCCATGCCAGGCACCTTGAATTTAACGGTGGTTACACCCTGGCCGGAAGTAATCTGAGTATTGTTAACATACCACCAAACGGTTTGGCCGTTTAGATTCACAATTTTACCATTGTCAACAACGGCTAGAGATGCGGTTATGGTTGAATCTGTTGTTGGAAGGGCCTTGCCGCTAAAATCAGCCGGGACATAAGTGCCGGCGTGCCAGGTAATTAGAAGCATGGGTCCGCTTGTGCCCGCGCCCGAAATTTGTTGTGCCCGCGCCCGGTATGCGGTGAAATCCGCCGTTCCCATACCGAGCGACGCGGCGATTATTAAAACAGCATACAGCGGGCGTGCGATGAATTTAATATCAAGTGGTTTCATGCTACGATATCTTCTTCGTTTTCGTTATCATTAGCTGCCGGGCGGAGGTCTATCTGGTTATTATTCATTATATATCCTTTTCCGCCCATTGGCGTCCCATTCTGTGCATTGTCACCATTGTCATTCGCGGGGGGCTCGAATAACCTCTGCTCCAGCGCCCCTTCCGCACCTAATATTGGGCGCTCTTCGCCCAACGCCTCCCTTAGCCGCAGGTCTTCCCCCTCGTTTTCCTCTTCCCTATGCGTTTCCCCCGCCCCGATTTTTTCTCCGGCTTTTTCTCGGGCCCACTTTTTAGCTCCCTCCCTGGCGCCCTCTTTAACTACGGTTCCTACGGCCTTCGCGGCTTCGGCTCCTTTCGCTACTACCCCCACTCCCTCCGCGGCTTTCCCGGCCGCTTCCGTCGCGGCGGCGAGCGGCGTACCTACTCCCGTACCAACCTCCGCTGCCTCTAATGTTTTTGTGACTGTTTCTATGAGAATGAGCTCTATCAACCGGTTCTGCAGAATTAATGCAATGAATATGCCTACAACGAGCAGCGGGAGGGGCAATATTATAGCAATGCCCAGCACGAGCTTCGGCAGGAAATGTTTCAGGCGGAATAAAACACTCATGAGAATAAAAACAGAAGCGAAATAGTGGAATAAAATCGCAAGACCGGCGATTACTAATCCTATTACAGGTATTAATAGGATCACGCCGGCGAACAACAGTACTGCGTCCGAAGACACGGCTGTTATAATTGCGGCAATAAAACCCGGATCGAAATAATCTAGCCGCTTGGTTTCTCCCATGGGTGAATGTTGTCCTACGCCTTTTTTGGTTGTGTTTGTTCGGCGAGGAGCTGCTTTGGGTCAGTGGTGATCAAGTGGTCTTCGAAAAACGATGGGACAATTTGGATTGCCACATGTTTGCGGCCGGCAAAGAACAATCCTGTCCCTACCGTGGCGCCAAGCAGCAGGTTCTGCTCTGCGGCGGTTAAGTCGAAGGCTTTTGCCACAACGTCTATTGTTGCAGGAGCCTGCTTAAGCAGGAGCTGTAATGATGAGTTGGTGATAATCGGGCGGCCGTACGGAGATCTTAAGAAGTCCTCCACGTCCTGTGTGATTGTGGTTAACCCTAAATAGTATTTGCGGCATCGTTTGGCCAAACCGAACAAGAACGATGCGCTGGCTTCGTCTTTCATCATCCACCAGGCCTCATCAATAATCATGATGCGCTGCCTGAACTTGGCCCGTATCAGGTTCCAGATGAAGTTTAAGATTACGTACATGGCGATCGGGCGAAGGTCTTCTTCCAGGTCGCGGATGGAGAATACTATCAGCCGGTTTTCTATGTCCACGTTGCTCGACTGGTTCAAGAAACCGGAGAAGCTGCCGCGAGTAAATTTGTACAGGCGGTCAGCCAGGGCGCGGCCGCCTTCGAGGTTCCGCAACACCGTTTCCAGGTCGGACAAGAGCGGAGGTTTTACATTCGTAAAATTAGATTCAGGAGTAATTTCGCGGGAAGCATATGTCTCGGTGAGCGCGCGGTCTATAATAGCGTCTTCTTCCGGCGTAACGTGGCCGAGCATCAGCTTAAGCAGCCCGGAAAGGTTAACGATGTGCGAGCGCAGTACGTCTCCGGGCAATTCGTCTGCGGGTATAATCGGTATATCGAACGGATTAATGTGTTCCGGAGAAGATAACGAAATATTAAAATAACTGCCGCCCAATGCCTCGGCCAACCTTTGGTACTCGTTCTCGGGGTCTATTACAATTACATCTATGCCCATCATCATTGCGCGTATAATCTCCAGCTTAGTGGAATAGGACTTGCCGCTGCCGGCTTTTGCGAATACTACCTGGTTGGCATTTTCAAGGGAAAAGCGGTCGAAGATAACCAGGTTATTATTGTGCATATTGACCCCGTACATAATGCCGTGATCGGAAGTCAGGTCGTCCGAAACAAATGGGAAGGACGAGGACAGCGGCCCGGAATTCATCGGCGAAGTGATGGCGATCTTGTCTTCGGCAATCGGCAAGATTGTAGACAGTCCCTCGATTTGTTCGAAAAGCGCGGGCTTAATATAGACAAGCTGCGTTTCCATTAGGGAAGTTACGCGGCTTTCCAGCTTAGCCAGGTCTTCGAGCGTATCGCCGTAAAGAGCAACATATACACCCACCGAAAACAGTTTTTCTTCCGACTGCTGCAATGCGTCGCGCAGGAATTCCACGTCCTGTAGCGCGGTTTCGAGCATTGGGTCGCGGACCAACCCTTTCTGCTCGTTGTCTGCCATCTGCGCCTCGATGTGCGCCGTTTTTCTGCGCAAATTCTTTAGCGCGTTAGCAGTATCTACCGGGTTTATAAAGATGGAAATGTCAAAAATATTCGGCAGGTTTATTAACGGCTCGAACCAACCAGTGGAAAGATAGCGCGGATAAGAAAGCACAAAAAATGTTTTTACGAACTTATCGCCCAGCTTGAGGTAATTGGAATTTACTTCAACGCCAGCCGGAGCGATTACTTTTCTTACTTCGCTTTCCATATTAATGCTTTAGGGTTACCGCCTTTTCTTCGACCGTGCCGGGGTTATAAAAATTATAAACGAGCTCCACCAGGGCTTCGTCTGCCAAAACAACCGCCTCCAGGCCGATGCCGGTCAGGCCATCAACTATCTGGGCTGTGCGTTGTTTTAATTGCCCCAAATGCTCTTTGAACAACGTGTTTTTTTCATCCCGATCTTTTTGTGTATCTCCTTTTTTGCCGAACGGCAGGAAACTAAGCAGTGATTTCTTGGTGGGCATTGATACGGGCGCGAACGGTACAGCAACGAAAAACGTCTTCATCATTATCTCGTTCTGCTGGACGAAGTTTTTGATAAACTCTTTGTATTCTGCAATCTGGTTTTGGAGCAAGGGCGATGTCTCCTGGCTTAGGCGCCCCTCCAGCATTTCCAGGTATTTTTCAATATTTATTTTTCTGGAGTGGATCAGTATCTGCACAGGGAAATTCAAGCTGTTCAGGAAATTCTGGTAGGCCTGCGCTAACATATTCTGTTCATCGTCCGATTTCAACGAAAAGTTTACGCCGCCAACCATAACGATTTGCCTTAGCGCGCCGTCTTTTAGGATCAGGGTGCCTTCTTTTATGTCTTCCAGTGCAACCAAACCCTGGGTGTTTGCGAAATTGTTAGCCATCCCCGGTAATTATACGATATTTATTGT
>JAZDEB010000022.1:0-2773 GCA_043809165.1 Candidatus Liptonbacteria bacterium | reverse complement strand
GTACAATAATAAAAAATGAATCGCGCGTGCACGGCTTAACTACCGCAGCGGTAATCTGGGTGGCAGCTGCAGTAGGAACGCTTGCCGGATTGGGGCTTCTGAAGTTCGCGGCGGTAGTCGCGGTGATTGTGTCCGGAATTTTATATATTTTAAGGAAACTTGACATACAAGATTCGATCGACCCGCCGCATACGGCAAAACAGCTACATTAACCGGATTTCTCTTTAAAATATTGCGGATCGATATGTATTCGCCATTTTCGTCTTGCCCAATAGGTACCGGCATAATCAATGCCGATGCGCGCTTTGCGCTTTATGAATTTTTTATTGATTTTTGATCCGCGGTCCTCTATCCACAAACTGCTTTCGGGTGCAGCCGGCTTATTATTTTGCTTTCCGTCTACGTGCATTTTTTTAGTGACGCGGCCCGGCCCGCTTATGCCCTCCAATCCTCTTATTAAAACAGCAGCCGGATAGTATTTCCTCTCCGTAACGATATTCAGCATCCAGTGCATCCCATAAGTGAAATACACATACCAATACCCACCCACACCGTACATTGGGAAATTCCTTTTCGTAATGCCGCGCGATGCATGCGAGCCCCTGTCTTTGAAACCGTCGTAAGCTTCTACTTCTGTAATCGTGTAAGCGTATTCGCACCCACTGTATTTGCGCACTAAATATTTTCCCAAAAGTTCTTCGGCAACCAAAACAGTTGGCCGATTAAAAAACTTTCCTGTTAATATTTTTCTCTTTCGATTTTTTACAATTTGCATATCCGAATTATATAAAAACAAAGTGTCGGGGTACCAACGGGGTACCCCGACAATCTCGCTGAAAGACGACCTAGGTCATGATGATGATCCGGGCGTTCTGCAGCATGTCTCCTTGCAGCTGCGACGACGCGACGTGGTTTGTCCTAGGCCCGAGCCTGGACCTGAGCTCGCATTTGCGCTTGGCGGCGAGGAACCTCTTCTCCTCGCGGTTGAGCTCCTTCTGGATCGTCTCGGCGCGGCACCCGCGGTGGAAGGGGTGGCCCTTCCTCCAGTAGACCTTGTGCCGCTCGATTCCGGTCTTGCACCTGTGGCAGATCAACGGGTTCCTGTTCATCCATGCCCCCCCTTACAGGTCAATCGACACGGAACAACGTGGTTTCGTACTAATTACCATGTTACCACGTTTGACAATAATTGGCAAGCGATGTAAAATATAAGAGCAACCTGGGCGATCGGTCAACACTCACGCGCAAGCGACAGGGTTGGCAGGAAAGTCGGGACACTCTCTATTTAGTGCGCAAGCGCTTGATAGATAAAAAGGTAGCGGCTAACAGCCGCCGTCCGCAAGGATAGAGGTGCGATCAGTGACGTCTTTGCCCGAAAGGGCGGGACTCCGTCCACGAGCAATCGCGAAACGGAGAATCCCGTGGCAACATGGGAGTGAAACGGCTAAACCCTTACCGAGTGCAAGGCCGTGCTTCAGAAGAAGACTGCCGCTCGAGCCCTAGAGCAATCGAAGGCCCAGATAAATGATCGCCTCCTCCGCATATTCAGTGCGGCAGAAGACAGAATCCCGCTTACGGGTTGCTGACAGAATGGGAACCCCCGCCTAACCGGCGGGGGTTTTCTTATTGCAATTTTTCTGCCGGCTATCCGCCGGTTATTTTTTAGCCAATTTCGATAACTCCAGGAAAACTTTATACGTGGTGCGCGCGTCATCAATCGCCCGATGTACCCTGCCCTGGTCAATGTTAAAGAATTTAGAAAGTTCGCCTAAAGAGAATTTAAAGAATGGCGGTTGATCGCCGAGAAGCGACCAGGCCATTACGAACGTATCCAGTCCTTTATAGAAATAATTGGGCTCGAAGCCGAGGAGTTCTAGTTCACGCTCCACGTGTATTCTATCGAACGGCAGGTTGTGGCCAACCAGCATCACATCCTGCGTTACGGATAAAAATTTTTTAAAACCTTCCAGGCGCGGTACTGCTTCCCTATTCCATTCAGCTTCGTCGTATCCGTTAATTTGCATGGACTCCGTATTAGCCAGCTCCGGGTGGTCCGGCTTCATTTTAATATCGCCCTCCCCGATCATTTCAAACGTTTTCGCTTTTACCTTTACGTATCCAATCTCGGTAATTTCAGCGGAATGGGCCAGGCCCGTTGTTTCCGTATCAAAAAACACCAAATCGCGGTCGAACACTCTTATTTCTGGTTTGTTTTCCGTGTTTTCTACCATATTGGTTAATAATTTTTATTTCTACCCTAATGATCCAGCGCCAGGATACCAGGAAGCTTCTCGCCCGCCAAGTAGTCCAGCATGGCACTGCCGCCGGTTGAAATAAATGTAAATTTTTTATCAAGTCCTTTATCGCGCAAAAACATTACCGTTTCACCCCCGCCGG
The DNA here is from genome assembly GCA_043809165.1 of Candidatus Liptonbacteria bacterium. Taxonomy (GTDB): domain Bacteria; phylum Patescibacteriota; class Minisyncoccia; order UBA6257; family 2-01-FULL-56-20; genus MHLB01. The sequence continues at coordinate 376 of JAZDEB010000022.1, read as the reverse complement.
CAATTTTAACGGCTCCTTTATTGGAAGCGATCGCCCGCGCAACGGTATTGTTCCCGGATGCAAATTTTTTGCGCTCGGCATTGCCCATCGGCCCGCTCCAAATTATGGTTTTCGCCTTGCTTATCCGCCCGGCAAATAATTTCTCGCTTTTGGGGCCGATGTCGAGAATTGCATTTTTTTCTTCGCGCCAATCTATCGGCAATATCAAGTTTGGATATTTCACCGCTTGTGTAAGCGCGGCATAATCATCGGCCACGTCGTCTATTAATGATTTGCCGATGTCCGCACCTTTAATTTTTAAGAAAGTGTTTGCGGCAGCGCCGCCCATCAGGAACGTGGCGGCGCGATCTTTGAAGTATTCGATTACGCCAAGCTT
>JAZDEB010000021.1:0-2602 GCA_043809165.1 Candidatus Liptonbacteria bacterium | reverse complement strand
CCCCCACGATCCCCTAAGCGTCAATTTTTCTTTTTCAACAGCACGGGCAAGGACATGCGCCTTGTTATTGATCACATCCAAATGCAAAGTTTTTCCGGTAAAGCGTCCTCGCTTATCTAATTCCAGATATCTCCCGTACACCTTATTGAATCCCATCTGCTTGGCAAAGCCCTCAACAATGTATTTTGGTGAATGTGAAATTGCCAGCAAAAAATAATTCCTGCGCTTTAGTTTACGCACAAGGTTACGGGTATACCTGTATGCCCGGTCGTGATGCAATTCGTTTACGCGGCGCACTACCTTCAAAAAATCCTTTTCATTAACTCCCTTAATATGTTTTTCGAACGCGCGCACTACTGCCAAAATATATTTTTCATACGAATCTTTGCGGTCAAGCCAATTGCGGTAATCTTCCGCATACATTCGCGCGGCGGTGCGCGGGAATATTCCTCTTGAAATTAATTGCTCCACCAGCTCTATCAGCAAACTGGAACGGAAGATTGTACCGTCTATATCAAAAACAGCCACCTTTCTTGCCGGCTTTGCGCCGCGATACAGCTTGTTTTTATGGGAAATATTGTTTCCCTTGGTCATACTTCTATCCTACTCCTCCTTTTCCCCGCGCTCAAACCGTTCTAAGTACTTGGCTTTAAAAGCGCCGAAGCCGTTCTCCCGCATAGATCCCCTTATCTGCTCTAAAAGGTTGTTGAAAAAATATACGTTGTGCATGGTAGCCAACCGTCCGGCTTGAGGGTTCTTCTCCTTAAACATCCTGTAGAGCTCCGCGCGGGTGGTATGCTCGTCTTCATCGATACCACAGACCGGGCAGTCACAATCTGGTTCTACATTTGCTCCACTTTTTTCATGCGCACCGCGTAAAATATTTAAGGGACCTTCCGCAGTCCACAACCGTCCGTGACGCGCCTCTCGGGTGGGAATTACGCAATCAAACGTATCTATGCCCGCCTCAACCGCCGCAAACACGTCGTGGACCTTGCCCATACCCAATAAATGCCGCGGTTTGTGTTCCGGCAAAAACGGCACCGTCCACTTTAGCTCGCGGAGAATTGATTCCGCAGTGCCGCCGTAAGATGATCCGAATGACCCGCCCACTCCAAAACCGTCGAATGACATTGCTCCAATGAATTCGGCGCTCATTTTGCGCAGGTCCTCGAATTTACCTCCTTGCACGATGCCGTATATTTTCTGGTCGGATGTTTTTGCTTCAAGCGACCGCCTGGCCCAGGCATGTGTGCGTGCCATGGCAAGCTTGGTATATTCATAATCGTGGAGCGGCGAGCTCGGCTCATCGAACGCAAAAATTATGTCCGCTCCCAACTGTTCCTGTATTCTCATAGAAAGCTCGGCATCCAAATATAATTCCTCGCCGTCTTCTTCAAAATAAACGCCCGAATCGGTTACGCGAACAACACTTTCGCCGCTGCCGTACGGATTCGTATCTTCGCGGTAAATTTTCCCGCTGCCCAGTTCGCGAAGCGCACCGTGGCTGAAAACCTGGAACCCGCCGGAATCGGTCATAATCGGGCCATTCCACTTCATGTCGGCATGAAGACCTTCATAACTGCTCAGTTCTTCGTCGCCAAAACTGCGCCACAAATGATATGTATTTGAAATAATAAGCTGGGTTTTGGTGCGCGGAATGTCTTCCGGCTCGAGACAGCGCACTTCGCCGTGCGTTCCCACGATTACGTACGATGGCGTTTCTACTATACCGTGCGGCGTCGTTAAGCGACCCAACCGTGCGCTGGTGTTCTGGTCTTTGTGGACGATCTCAAACATAGATTAACTTACTGGCCAGTGCCGGAAGAGTTAAGCGTAGAAGCAGTGCCTTCCTGTTTTCCAACCTGCAAAAGTTCTATTTCGAAATTAAGCGTGGCGTTTGCGGGAACTGGACCGTATCCACTGGAGCCATATGCCAATTCCGGCGGGATAGTTAATTTTCTTATCCCACCGACATTCATGCCAACCAATCCCAATTCCCATCCCGGAATAACCTGGTGTGAGCCGAGCATAAATGAAAACGGTTCGCCGCGGTCGCGGGAGCTGTCGAATTTAGTGCCGTCTTCCAGAGTTCCTGTGTAATGCACTACAACCAAATCGCCATTTTCGGCAGCTACTCCGGTTCCTGCTTTTACGTCCTCTATTTTTAATTTATCCATAATTTGCTTTTGTTGATTAATCGCTTCCTGCTCTTGTTGCACTTTTTGCTGTGCCGCTTTATCTTCGCTCTTTTTATTAAATTTTAACCCGCCCCAAACCAACAATCCCGCTGCGAGCACGAATATAACCACCCTTATTGCTTTGCTTGCGTTACTCATTGGCATGAGTATAACAGATTAATTACCTAATTCCATCTCTTCCGGCGTATACGATTTTCCGATGCCGGCAACCGCCTACGCGATCAGCTTTTTAAACTCCTCAACCATCGGCACCTGTTCCGTTTCCGCGCCGTAACTTTCACCGGTATAGAACGCCGCCCAATCCGCCAGCATAAGCGAACTAAAAGTTTTAACAGCCTTAGTATCTCCTTCTATTTGAATTTCGGTAACCGGCAGTCCCCTGTCTTTATAAAGTTTAGCCA
>JAZDEB010000020.1:0-3479 GCA_043809165.1 Candidatus Liptonbacteria bacterium | reverse complement strand
CGCCGGCAATAACCTGCATGCGCTCAACCACTTCCAGATTTTCCGGATTGCGTTTAGCCAAGGGTTCTATGGCCACCGGCGGGTTGACTAAAAAGCACGGCTGCACCAATTTTGGACGGACCGTTTTCTTATATATAAGGTCTATTAACCGCCCGCGTCCGGCATGCGGTTCCGGAGCGGCTCCCGCATCCTTAGCGCGGCGGATAAGTTCTTCTTCGGATGCACTTATCGGGTCTAAGCCATTATTCGCATCCTTAAATGCCTTTATGTAATCAACTTTCGGCCATTTTCTGCCCCAGTTTAATTTTTGCCCCTGGTAGCTTGTGGTAAGCCCTCCAGTTACGCGCTTTATAACTTTTTTATACATACTTTCAACCAATTTCATAAGGTCGTTGTAATCGCGGTATGCCCAATAGAATTCGAGCTGAGCGTAATCCTGTAAATGTTCCTTATCCATCCCTTCGTTCCTGAAAATGCGGCCTATTTCAAAAACATTATTAAACCCGCCGACAAGAAGTTTTTTAAGCGGCAGTTCTAAAGAAATCCTCAGATAAAAATCAGTATCCAGTGAATTGTGGTACGTTTTGAAGGGTTCTGCTTCCGCCCCGCCCGGCAACGCTTCAAATACCGGCAGCTCCACTTCCAAAAAGCCCTCTTTAGTCAGCTCTTCCCGGAAGGTTTGCCAAAAAATATTTTTCTTCCGGAACACCTCGCGGAGCGCAGGGTCGAGCATCAAATCCACATATCTCTTGCGCAACCTTGTTTCCAAATCTTCTACTCCAAACCATTCAGTGGGTATGGGCAATATGCTTTTCGCCAGCATCTGCACCAGTTTGGTTTCCACGCTCTTTTGACCGCTCTTTGTAATAAATAATGTTCCAGTCGCAGAAACAATATCTCCGCGGTCGAGCACCGATTTCCAAAACAAAAAATCCTTGTGGTTATCTTTCTTTATTACCAACTGTATTTCCCCGGATTCGTCGCGAAGGTTCACGAAAATCAAGCTGCCCTGGTCGCGCAAACTCATAATCCTGCCGGCTACAACAACTTTTTTCCCGGCACGCAAAAATGCGCCGAATTTTTTGAGGACTAAGGATATCGCGACTGGCGTTTTTGTGCGCGCAGGATACGGGTCTAAATTCTCCCCCTTTATACGCGCAAGTTTTTTCTTGCGGTCATTTACAATCTCTTCAAGCATTAATGGGATAATTGTACCCCTTTCCTTGCAACTATTCTATTTTTACGATAACATACGCAACCTTGCCCGCGGGAGTAGACACAGCTACTTCTTCCCCAACTTCGTGGTTCAAGAAGGCCTTGCCCATCGGAGATTCGTTTGAAATCTTGTCGGATAAAGGGTCTGATTCATTCGAGCCGACAATCGTATAGACTGTTTCTTTCGATCCTTTCTTTACGGTGATTTTAGAACCAACCTGGACGCGCTTTCCTCCCTGGCTTTTCTTGATCACTACAATGTTCTTTAAGAATTCTTCCAGCTCAAAAATGCGCTTTTCCACCTGGCTCTGCTCTTCGCGCGCTTCGACGTATTCGGAATTTTCCGAAAGGTCGCCGTATTCCTTGGCGCGGCGCAAATGATCGGCTACTTCTATGCGCTTTTGCGTTTTAAGTTGTTCAAGCTCGCGCTTCAACTCCCGGAGCCCTTCTTCGCTTACGTAGTTTTGATGGTCCATTTTTATAATTAATGTGCAGTCGGCGTAAGGCCCGCGTAACTGCCCCTCATAATCCACCAACGGATTTTAACGTTTTCCACAAATACTTTCAAGTAGGCAGACAATTTGACGTGAGAAGAAACATCGTTCACCCAATGTACTGGAACCTCCTTAATCCTATACCCCAAAGCCCTTGCGAGAGCCAGCATTTCTATGTCGAATCCCCAACCGGCTATTTTCGTCTTGTTGAATATTGCTTCCGCCGCCTCTTCCGTAACCGCCTTAAACCCGCATTGTGTATCCCATATGCCGGGAACATTAACCGCCTGGATTATAAGGTTGCTGCCCCACCCAAGTATCCGGCGATAGAACGGCTGGGCCGGTTCAAGCGTGCTTCCGGGAATTGATCTTGAACCTATAACCACGTCGTACCCCTCTTCGAAATACGGGAGCATCTTTTCGAACTGGTCCACCGTAGTTGAATTATCTGCATCCGTAAACAAACGGTATTTGCCGCGCGCGAGAAGCATCCCCTGCTTTACTACGCCGCCTTTCCCCTGGTTTTCGATATTATCAACTAAATTTAAATTCTTTATGGTTTTTGCCATCTTGCGGACAATGTCCGCGGTGGCATCCTTGGACCCGTCGTTCAATACCAAAATTTCATACGACCAGTCCTTTTCGCTTAAGCGCTTATCTGTGTCCAAAATCGTATGCGGAATACGATCGGCTTCGTTATAAGCAGGAATAATAATGGAAAGAAGTGGCTTATCCATATTGCTATAAGTATATCATAGGATGAGTAACACTTTATTCGAATCTTATTCCTTCGTGAGCACTTCCGGGCCATGCTCGGTAATTGCCACTGTGTGCTCAAAATGCGCGGAAAGTGATCCGTCTTTTGTTGCGAAGCTGTCGTTGCCGAGCTGGCGCACATCTCCTTTCCCAATCGCCACCATTGGTTCGATTGCCAAGACCATGCCAGCGCGCAACGGATCGCCCTTGCCGGGAGTGCCGATGTTGTATACCCACGGCTCTTCGTGCAAGTCGCGGCCGATCCCGTGCCCGGTGAGCGACTTAACTACGGAAAAACCGTATTCTGCAACTTTAGATTGGACGGCGGCACCTATGTCCCCAAAGGTGTTTCCCGGTTTCGCTGCTTGTATAGCATCTTCCAATGCTTCTTCCGTACATTTTATGAGACGTTCTGCCCGTGGAGAAACTTGCCCGACGGGAACGGTGTATGCAGCATCCGCATACCATCCCTGGTATGCAAGCCCGAGATCAATTTTAACCAAATCACCTTTCTTTATTTTTGATTCATCCGGAATGCCGTGGACCACAATACTGTTCACCGATACGCAGGACACGGCCGGATATGCGCGTTTTGCGCCGCTGGGTTGGTACCCCAAAAACGCCGGCACCGAATCTTCTTCTTCAATAAAGCGGGCGGCAAGTTTGTCTAGCGCAAGGCCGCTCACTCCTGGTTTTATTTCCGGCTTTAAACGGCCAAGGACGCGCGCCAAGCGCCGTCCCGCCTCGTGCATCATTTCAATTTGGGCCGGCGTACGCATCATTAACGGGATCCTGCCTCAACTTTTTTTAAAATTTTCTTAAACACCAGATACGGTGCGGGAGCACCCGATAGCGCAAAAATATTGTATTTGTGCTTATCCAGATATTCGAATATGGGGCGCGTGCGCGTGTTGTATTCGTTTATGCGCACTTCCATTACTTTCGGGTTATCTAATGTGCGTTTGTAAAACGGGCCTGCGCAAACCGGACAATGGGCGTATTGCTGCGAGGGAT
>JAZDEB010000019.1:0-3798 GCA_043809165.1 Candidatus Liptonbacteria bacterium | reverse complement strand
CTCCTCCATAGTAGATTGGATTTGCGCCACTCGTGGCAGAACTTCATATTTTTCTCTCGCATATTCTGCGCGCGGTGTGATTGTTTTCTGCAATCCGCCATCGACATAACTTAACGCTGCAGTTGGCGTTGTATATATCTGCAGATAGTCCTGGTTTGTTGCCGAATACCACCAGGCCTGGTCCGAAGTTGCGGTATGCGTACGGGTTAAAGTTATGTGATGGGACACTTCACTGGTGTCCGAAAGCTGTGTCTCCAACACAACTTTTTGTTCCATGAATAAATCGCTTTTCTGGCCGTTTATATTTGCATTTACCACAGCCAAATAATCCCCGTTCCAATTCGCAGGAATGGTAAATGCCCTGCCGGAAGCGCCGGCCTCATCAATCAATCCCTCGAATATGGGATCTCGCGCGAACAACCTTATTTCGTTTTTGCTTACAGATGCAAGAATCTTTTCGTACAGCGTCCCCATTTCACTCGCCCGCAATTCTTTTGTCTTATTTAAAAGCGCGGAGGCGAATTGGTCCAGTATGAGCTTGGGGTCTTCCGCTCCGGATTCCTGCCCGTTCTGTACGTTCTCCTGCAAGACCGACAAGAAGTTATCCGCGCTTACAACTTTATTGTGCGGAAGAGTAATTGGCCCGGTAGCGGTTAAAATATCCTGAACCGCCTTCCCGGAAACGCCTATGGCCGCTTCGAATGAGGTATTGGAATTTTTATATAAACCCGAGCTTTCCAAGAGCGAAAGAGTTGTCGATGCAGATTCGGGAAAATCGAAGAACCAGTTACCGTCCGCCGCATGAAACCGGCGCACTTCCAATTGCAACGGTATTGGAGGAATTATCTTGCGGTCCAGCAGGCGGTCGGCATCATTTATGTCGTGTACGGTTACATTTGTAATGCTCCCCTTGTGCATGACTATTTCTGCGTAGCTCCCCTGGAATCCTCCTCCCGGGCGGAGTTCCGACGGGTTCTCGAGCAGCAGTATAATATTGTGGTTGCGGTCTTCTTTCATCCATGCAACAAACCGGTCCATTCCCGCGCTAAAACGGGACACGTACACGCGCACGTCAAGATACGAACCTGAATCCAACGGTAATACGCGCTCAGCCAAGGCAGAGTTTTCTCCAAGAGTGCGGTTTGCTTCTTCTATTGAATGCAGCGATCCCTGTATTTTTTCCAGCTTGGCGATAAGTTCTTTTCCCCTGCCGGAAAGGGCGTCCGGAATCCAGGTCTCTTCCAGATCTTTCATCTCCGCAATAAGCTCCATGCTGTTCGATGAAAAGTTCTTTATGGCGTCAAAATCTTTCGTAAATAATTTAATCGTTTCCCAAACATCGCCAAGTCCGCTGGTTTTTGCCGGCCCGCTTTGCACGGCACTCGCTTCCACTGGTTCGCCTTTATTGAAAAACGAATAAAACTTGCCTGCCTCCCTGGCAATGTTTTCTACGGTCGCGCGTTCCGTCCGGTAAACATAAATTCCTCCGGCGATGAACAGGAAAACAGCTACGCCTAAAAACAGCAAAACTAATCTTGTAATGCTAATGCCCCTCTTCGGCGCAGGCCTGGTCCGTTCTCTGGAATTAATAAATTGCGCGATTGCATCGCCATCCATGGGCCTGGATGGCTTGCGCTCCGTTTGTTCGTTTTGAGACGGCACTACAATATCCGCCAGGTTGTTGTAGATATTCTTTTTGGGGGCTTTCTTCATAAGTCGTGCGCTCTGTGCCGAAAATGTCTTCGTGCGAATTCTAACGTCTCTTCGCCAAAATGCAAAATGGTATACTATTTACAATGTTTAAATACTTTTTATCCGGGACGCCGCTTTGGTTTTCCCGGGCAATACTTATATTAATAATAGTAAGCTCTGTAGCCATAATGAGCTACGCCGCATACCACGAATCGGCAACATTCGACGAAAGCGCGCACATCCCGGCAGGTTATGCATACGTACGCTTCTTGGACTACCGCTTGAACCCGGAGCATCCGCCATTATTAAAAGCGATTGCCGCCGTTCCTTTATTGTTCCTCAATCTGAATTTCCCCACGCAATTGCCAGCCTGGCAAACCGACGTTAATGGACAATGGGTAATGGGCGGGAATTTCTTTTATAACTCTGGGAATGACGGTGCTTTGATCGTGCGCGCCGCGCGCATCGGGCCGATTCTCGTTACCTTACTGCTTGCCCTGCTCATATATTTTTGGGCATCAAAATTGGTGGGTAAATTTTTTGCGCTTATACCAACCCTGTTCTTCGCCTGGTCGCCGAACGTACTGGCACACGGGCATTATGTGACCACGGATATTGCCGCGGCATTCGGCATCACCCTGGCCACCATGTTTTTTGTAAAATTTATTTTTTTTCAATCCCGTAAAAATTTGTTGTTCGCCGGCCTCACTTTCGGCCTGGCACAGCTCCTTAAATTTTCGGCGGTATTACTTGTCCCATTTTTCCTTGGTTTAATATTCGTCTATTGTCTGGCCACGATCCGGCGCGATTGGAATTCCGTATTCGCTACCGGCAGCCGCATCCGCGAATTTATTTCGCGCGGTTTTGTATACCTGAGAAAAACAATTGCGATCTTTGTAATCGGCTACACGTTGGTGGTCTACCCGGTTTATTTCTTGTTCACCTACCATTATCCTGCAAAGCGCCAGGTTAGCGACACTACGGCGATACTTTCATCGTTCCAGGGCGGGCAAACTCCGGAAGGCAAAAGGTGTGCGCTGTTGCGCTGCCCGGCGGACATAACCATTAACGCCGCCAAGTACCAGATAACCAGGCCTCTTGCAGAATATTCCCTGGGCGTACTCACGACGCTGCAACGCGCTGAGGGCGGCAATGCAAATTATTTTATGGGCAAAGTATCCGGAACTGGAACATCCACATATTTCCCGACCGTGTACCTGCTCAAAGAACCACTGGCTATACTTGTGGCCCTCCTCACGGCACTATTAATTGGCATTTCATTCCTGCGGCGCGCGGCGCGCGATAAGCGATTATCGTTCATCGGCTTAATCGCAACGGAGAAGAACTTCACGATTTTCACGATGCTACTTTTCGTCGCCTTCTATTGGTTTATGAGCATAACCAGTCCGTTAAACATCGGTTTGCGGCACCTGTTCCCTGTCCTCCCATTCACTTACATTTTAATCGTCATCGCATGGAGAAGATGGATTGTCGGGCCGGCACTGCCGGAAGGTACGCCGCTTTTCGAATCGGCCGTTACGCGGCTGAGAGAACTGCCCTTCATGTTCATGCGAGGCGCACTGCTTCTTTTGCTATCGCTTTGGCTGGTATTCGCCACTATTATTTCCGCACCCTACTTCCTTTCGTACTTCAACGAACTTGGCGGTGGCACCGCAAACGGATACAGGTATGTAACCGACTCTAACTATGATTGGGGCCAAGACCTTTATTATCTGAAAGATTTTATGGACCAGCATCCAGAGATAGGCAAGATTGCGGTTGATTACTTCGGCGGCGGCAGTCCTCGCTATACTCTCGGCGACAAGGAAGAAAATTGGTGGTCGGCGCGCGGGAATCCTGCGGACGCCGGAATCCACTATTTTGCGGTTTCCGTAAACACACTGGAAGGATCAATACAGCCAACCAGGGGATTCTATGAGAGAAAAGCAGAGGATGAATACCGCTGGCTCATAAACGCCAAAGGGAAAGAACCCGGCCTGGGCGGGTTGCCCAAACCGGACTATATAGCAGGCACTTCTATATTCATATATAAGCTCTAGAACATCCTGTTCCGGGGACGCCGCAGTCCGTTCCCCGCCCTCCGTT
>JAZDEB010000018.1:0-7894 GCA_043809165.1 Candidatus Liptonbacteria bacterium | reverse complement strand
AACTGGATTGTTTTTAGTACGCCTCGATAATACCTGTATAACTCTCCGCAATTCGTCTTCACGGCCAATCACCGGGTCCAATTCCCCGTTTTTGGCCTTTTCGGTCATATTTATTGCGTATTTATCAAGCACCTGGAATTTACTTTCCGGCATCTCGTCGGTAATGCGGGTTGAACCCCTGAGTTGCGCCAAAATGCGGATTACCGATTCGCGGCGCACGCCGAATTGGGCTAATACATCGTGCGCGCTCCCTGGTACCTCAAGTATCGCCAAAAGGAGGTGCTCGCAGGAAATAAACTCATCTTTTTGTTGTGCGGCAATTTTTCCTGCAGTATCTAGTACTTTCATTAATTCCTGCGAAAGATAAAGCTGGCCCACATTGGAGTTGGTAATAATTTTTGGGATCTCGTTTATGTGCCGCTCTATTTCTTCGTGCAGTTTCTCGAGGTTCACGCCAATGCGCGTTAGAGTCGGCTGAACCAATGACTGTTGGTCTTCTATTAGTGCAAGCAAGAGATGCAACGCCTTAAGTTCGCCCTGGCTTTTCTCTCCGGCTAACTCCTGGGCATTTTGCAGCGCCTCCTGGGCTTTAATCGTAAATCTGTGGAAATTTGGCATGTGTGTTAAAAATAAAATAAATTGTTGGTTTCCCGTTGCTATGTTCTACTTTATTATATACGATGCGTCAAGAAGACCAAAGTTTCATGGGAATTGTTTCATATGAGTGAGACTTGATCCCCTATTTAAATTTAATCTGTGGGTCGAGCCGCCAGGACTAACGACAGATTCATCTCATTGCTACCGCGCAAGACCTTCAAGCCAATGGTTTCGCCAACGGAATGGTCGGAAACCAGATCAATAAAGCTGTGATTGCTGTCTATTTTTGCTCCATTCAATTCAAGAATAACGTCTCCCTCCTTAACGCCGGCTTTATCCGCCGGAGAACCCTTAACTACGCCCGGGCCGTCGCTCCCGCCCTGCACCAACACTCCGTAATTGTACGCCAACTTTTCCTGCTTCTGCACCATATCATTAACGGCAACATAGCGGATACCTAAATATGGCGCTTCGATTTTGCCGTTAGCTTTGACTGAAGTAATATCTTTCTTGGCGCGATTGATCGGAATTGCAAAACCAATATTTTGCGCTCCGGAGACGATTGCCGTATTAATGCCCACTACCTCACCGCGCAGGTTAAGCAGCGGCCCGCCGGAATTACCGGGGTTAATGGCCGAGTCGGTCTGAATCACGCCATGTATTGTTTCCGAAACGCCTCCGCCCTGGGCGGTAACCGTACGTGCCAATCCGGAAATCACTCCAACTGATACAGTATTCCTGAATTCCCCCAGGGCATTACCAATAGCAATTGCTGTCTGGCCCAATTCGAGCGAGTCCGAATCGCCAACGTCTACTGTCGGCAAACCTGTTGCATTTATTTTTAGGACCGCTAAATCCTGGATAGGATCACGAGCAAGCACTGTGGCATCGTATTTATTGCCGTCGTTAGTAAACACTGTGTACGAGGCCTTGATATCGCTAACTACGTGGCGATTGGTAAGAATAAGCCCATCCTGCTGGATCACAAACCCGCTGCCTCCGCCAACCTCTTGCATCTGCGTACCCTTCTGGCACGGCACTGTAATCTGTGGCAGATCTCCACCGAAGAATTGTTGGAATTCGGGCGGCAAATCCGAAAATGGCGATGTGCCAGGGCACCGCTCTATGATCGGAACGTTTTTAGATACGGTGATGGACACCACGGCCGGAGAGGCCTTTTTTACCGCGTCCACTACTGCTTTTTCATAATCCAGCACCGGTTTATAAAGCGGCACTTGTTGGACAGTGCTGGTCGCAATCGTCGCGGCGCGATTTACGCTCCAGTTCAAAAGCGGCTCCAGCCAATCGCGAAGGGTGCTGCCGGCGCTCGCCTGCACGAATGTTGATTGTGTAAAACCGGCGACCAAAAGCGCGGCAACAGCAACTATGAATATTTTATTCAGCCCTGGTTTTTTCTGTGGTTCCATCTAAGTGATTGTCGTATGATTTGAAGGGCACTGTCAACCTCTTCTTTGGTAGTGGTGCGCCCCAAGCTTATGCGAACGCTTTGCTCTGCCCGTTTTGCCGGATGCCCTAATGCCAAAAGTACATGCGACGGCATCGGCGAACGGCTGGTACAAGCTGATCCGGAAGATACGGCTAACCCGGACAAATCCATTTTCATTATCAAATCCGCCGCCCTAATCCCCGGGAAATAAATGTTCAGTATGTTGGGGATCCGTTCCAATTGCCCTTCTTTATCCTTAACACTCTGCGGTTTTTGGCCACCCAACTCCGGACCGTTCAGTTGAATTTTTGGCGCCATGGCCTTAATTTTCTCCCACATATATGCAGAAAGTTTTTTTATTGCCCTTTTAGTATCCTCCCTGTCTTTCTCTAAAATTTTAACCGCCTCATGGGAACCAACGATCTGTGGAACATTTTCCGTCCCTGATCTTATGCCAAATTCCTGGCCTCCTCCTGTAATATACGGTGCTACATTCGCCCCGTTTCTTATGTACAACAAACCAGTCCCTTTTGGCCCATAAATTTTATGCGCGGATAAAGTCATCAGGTCCACTCCGAGATCCCGCACGTTGCATGGCAAAAATTGCAGCGCTTGTACGGCGTCGGTATGGAAAAGAGGTAATTTTATTTTAGAAATTTTTGATCCGGGCCTGATTTGGATATTATTTTCGTGCTCGCGGCGGAATTTCCCTATAATTTCAGCAATTTTCTTTATAGGCTGCACTGTACCAACTTCATTATTCGCATACATAATGGAAACCAGGAGCGTTTCCGGAGTAAGCGCTTTTTCCAGGGCAGTCAGGTCTATAAACCCATTCTTATCTACGCCTATTTCTATTACCTGAATACCGTCCTTCGCCAAGTCGTGCGCCGTTTCGCGAACCGACTCATGTTCGATAGTGGAAATCATAATTTGCGGGTTTGGAAAATTTTTCCGGTACGCTTTTATAATTCCGCGGAGCGCCAGGTTGTTCGCTTCGGTTGCCGAACCGGTAAAAATTATTTCGCGGAAATCCGCACCGATTGCACCAGCAATGTTCTCGCGTGCGTCATCAACTGCTGCCACTGCTTCCTGCCCGAAGCGGTGCAACGAACCGGGATTGCCAAAGTTGGTTCCAAAATACGGGCGCATCGCACGGAGCACCCGCGGATCTACTGGTGTAGTTGCTGCGTAATCAAAATAGAGGGACGAGGTCATAGGAAGGCGTAAATTCAACTTTGCGCAATTCTCCGCTTTCCCGATCGGGTATCAAGAGGTACTTGCGATGTCGGTACAGCTCGAATAGCTCCTTGGTTAATTCTACATCTTTAAGGCAATATGATTTTAATTCATCTATCTTCTCTTCTTTGTATAATTCTATTGCATGATCACCTTCACCCGTTTTTCCGGTGCCCAAATTTGCCTGTGACAATTTTTCCAAACTAATGCGGCTGCCGGTGGCCAATTCAACTTCTTCCAATAAATCTACGCGGCTCTTTTCATATAAATCTAATCCGGCGGTGTCTGCTAATTTTCCGAAGTGCCCGTGCAGCACCGGAACATCGTAACGGTTGATGCTGAAGCCGACTATGCGGTTGGCTTCGCGGAACATTTTGGCCAGGTCCTCCATTTCATGTTCGGTATAGCAGAAATAAGCATTTTTAATGTACGAGTAAACCCCCACAACGGAAATTTTTAGCGCATCAAAATTATTCCAGCCCACTTCCGGATCTGTAAAAAAATTTTTGGTTTCGATGTCGAATACAAGCGTGTCCATATAATTGATTATCGTGTGCGCCAGTTTTGCTGGGCGCGATTAGACGTGCCTGTCGGCAACGTTAGAAGCGGCGTAACTGTTCGGTTTTGTGATCGGCTCAAAATTATGCGCGCGGATCATTCCTACAACCTCTTGGATCATGACATTAGTCGGGCCGTTCTCGCCGATATCGGCATGGATTTCAAAATCCCATTCCGGCATACCACTTCCTTCTCTTATGGCTACTTGAAGCGACTTCAATAATTCTTTCCCCAAATCTAAAGAAATCATCACTTCGCGGATAATACGGTCGCGCAAGGTATAAAAGGGGCCAAGCTCTGCGCCGTGCCAGAAATACCGCCCGCCATTCCCGACCCTGTGCACTACCACAGCAGTTACGAAATCCGCATTGCCGCTCGCGAACCGTTCCGAATCAGTGCCGACGGTAATCTTATAATGCCGCTTCGGGTCTGCTTTCATGAACGCAATAATTTCGCCAACCACATTGGATAGAGAAAGCGTAAGCCCTATGGATGAATGGAAGTAATCCGGCACAAGGCGTACTGTACCCTCCGCCTTAATTCTTGTCAAAATGCATCGCACTAACGCGTAAGTATCGCGCGTATCACCCGTTTGGTATCTTCCGGACCGCCAACACTCACGCAATCTACGCCGGTCTTTGTCGCCGCATGGTCGTTGCCGCCGGGCAAAAGCGCGTCGCCTACAAAAAGCATCTGGGCGCGCGGGACGCGCAAATATTTCTCTATTTGCTTAATGCCGTACGCCTTATCAATCCCCTTCCTCGTGATATCAACCGAAGTGTACCCTGCGGCGCCCACGCGGAAGTCCGGCAAACGCCTGGCCATCAGATTCGCTATTTTCATTTTCGTGTCGGTATTTTCCTCTTTCCATTTCGTCTTTAGCGCCACCCCTTTCCTTTCCCCCAACACCGCGACCACATCCTGGCCCAGCGCCGAAAAAGTAATTTGCGTGCCGCGATCTTCTATAACCTTCCCGTATACTTTCTTCGGCTGCACGTATTCAATCTCTTCCAACACGTCTTTAAAGGTCTGCTTGATTTTCGACCGCTCCTTCAGGGAAAGCTGGTGGGCGTACACATTCTTCCAGCCATCTTTATAACGATAGAATGACGTTGCGGTGGTAGGGAACAAAAATAAATTCTTAAGTAGTGGCGCAGGACATTTGAACGAGCGCAGGAATTGTATCTTGAAAAGTTCATACTTTCCGCCGCCGATGATCGCCACTTTTTTGTCGTGAAGAAGAATCGCTAACAGTTTGGACATCTCGTGATCCATGACGGCCTTGGTTTTGGTGAGCGTGCCGTCCATATCGAACACAACCAACCCCTTTTTGTCCGGATTAATTATTTTGTTTTTTAGTGTTTTTATTCGCATGTTGGACTATGTCCTTAAACTGGCCTTTACAATTTGCGCAGACCCTTGTTTCCGGCTGCATAATAGTGAAATTGTACGCGCAGAGATGGCTGTATACAAGCAGACAGCCCCACATAAGACGAAGACCGCAGGGCGAACCGTGCGGTCTTTTGTACTAACACCGGCTGCGACTAACAGCGCGGCAAGTCATTAGGAGGACGAACATTGTAGATCTGCGCCTTTACTGCGCCGGTCGGCGAGACCCATACCCTGCGCTGGACCATTCGCCAACCGTGCTTCAGAAGCGACTGCTCCACCGTCTTCTCCTTGTACGGACCGTACGCGCCGTTGCGCTCGCCGCCACCGGAGATCAGGACATAATACTGCATCGCGCCTCCTTCTTTTCCGCAGGTTACCAAAAAAATATCTTTAATGCAAATTTATACAATCTGAGGGCAAACTTCATGTGAGCGACAATAAAGGAGCGAAGCGACGTCCTCGCCGCGAATGTGAAGTTTGCCCTCGGGTTATTGAAATTCGCGCTGAAATAGAGGAAAATATAGGGGCACATGGCAAAACGCAAAGGGAAGCGTCGGGCTTCTGAATTGGACTTGGGCGAAGTGCTGACTCCGCGCCTTAATCCCGACACGATGCGCAGCATTTGGGCAATCATATTTTCAGGATTGGCCGTACTTTTGGTTCTCGCCGGACTCGAGAAAGCCGGCCCGTTCGGGTCTTTAATCCATCACGGACTCACTGCCTTGGTTGGTTGGGGCTATTACGTAATTCCCCTGGCAATGTTTGTGGTCTCCGGAGTGTTAATAGCATCCGGACAACGCAAGGTAATCGGCACGGCATCATTCGGCGCAGTGCTTACGGTGCTTTCCGTCTTAGGAATTATTCATATTCTGCAGCCGGGCATGGGCGGATATCTTGGCTATATTTTTGGGTCACTTAATGTTCCTTTCGGGGCCACAGCTTCAATCGTGCTGAATGTGATTATTGCGATAATCGCCATACTTATTACTTTAAATACGCCGATTCGCTTACCGTTTATGAAGAGCGAAGAAGATGAAGAGGAAGAAGAATTTGAAGAAGAATTAATCATCGCTGAAAACAGGCAGCCGGAACCGGCAGCGCAACAAAAACCAGATAAAGATAGAGACGACAAAAAGGATGAACAAAAGAAAGATCAGGATATTAAAATCGGCGAAGGTGATTTTGATGCTCCAAAAATCAAACGCGCATCGCAGGTTTTCAAAAACTATGTTCCACCGCCGCTCGACCTCTTGAAATCTTCCAATGAAAAACCAACAACCGGTGACTTGCGTGCGAATGCGAACATAATCAAGCGTACGCTCGAAGGATTCGGCATTGCCGTTGAGATGGGTGAGATAAATATCGGCCCGAAAGTAACGCGCTACACATTGAAGCCGGCAGAGGGCGTAAAACTTTCGCGCATTACTGCACTTAACCCGGACTTAGCATTGGCACTTGCCGCGCACCCGATCCGCATAGAAGCGCCTATCCCAGGGAAATCTCTAGTAGGGATTGAAGTGCCCAACAAGACTGCTGCACTGGTGCGTTTAGGCAGCTTAATGGCCTACCCAGAATTCCAGACATCCGGCGCGCTTGGTTTCGTGCTCGGCCGCGACGTAACCGGCGAGCCGATATTTGCCAATATAGAAAAAATGCCGCACTTGCTGGTTGCAGGTGCTACTGGCAGCGGAAAAAGCGTTTCTATACATTCGTTAATCATCTCTCTTATATATAAGAATTCCCCGCAATCGCTCAAGATGATTTTGATCGACCCCAAGCGCGTGGAGCTCTCTACATATGAAAACCTGCCGCACCTGGTAAGCCCGGTTATTACTGAAAGCAAGAAAGCTGTGGGAGTATTTAAGTGGGCGGTTTCGGAAATGGAACGCCGCTACGGGCTGCTCCAGGGAGCCGGCGCGCGCGACATTAAGAGCTACAACGAAGGCAACGGCAAGAACGATCCCCTGCCGTTCCTATTAATTGTTGTGGATGAATTAGCCGACTTGATGACCTCTCACGGCCGCGAAGTTGAAGGTTCTATTGTACGACTGGCACAAATGGCTCGCGCCACCGGCATACATTTGCTCCTGGCAACGCAACGCCCGTCGGTTGAAGTGATAACTGGCCTCATTAAGGCCAACATTACCAGCCGAATAGCGCTGCAGGTTGCGAGCCAGATCGATTCACGCACGATCCTTGATTCTTCGGGGGCTGAAAAACTCTTGGGCGGTGGCGACCTTCTCTTTATTTCCGCGAACCTTTCAAAGCCAAAACGCATACAGGGCTGCTATGTTTCCGAAGAAGAAATACATGCTGTGTCCGATTTCGTACGCGAGAATAATCCTCTGGACTTCGGGAATGGCATGCAGGTTGAGAATGGCACGGCTGCAGGTGCGGCGCACGGCTTCGGAGAAAGTAAAGGCGACCACGTTGCGCCTTCGATATTCGATGAATATGCCGGCGAAGGCGATGATGACTTGTATGAAGACGCCGTAGAAACTGTACGACAAGCAGGCAAAGCTTCGGCTTCGCTCTTGCAACGGCGGTTGAAAGTGGGCTATGCTCGCGCCGCACGCTTATTGGATATAATGGAAGAACGAGGAATAATTGGACCGGGCGATGGCGCCAAACCGCGCGAAGTTTTTCTTGACGGTGCCGGCG
>JAZDEB010000017.1:0-12116 GCA_043809165.1 Candidatus Liptonbacteria bacterium | reverse complement strand
GCGCGGCGGAGGCTTCCGGCAACCTGCAGAAAACATTCGAGGACTTGAGTGAGTCGCTAAGCTCTGAGTCGGATTTGCGCAGCAAGCTGAAATCCGCGTTTACATATCCCATTATTCTTCTTGTGGCTGCATTGCTGCTTTTTATTTTCTTGTCCACTTTCGCCTTGCCGAAGATCGCAAAAGTTTTCACAGAAAGCGGAATACGGCCGCCCACGATATCATCCATAGTTTTTGGAGTGGGGCTTTTTGTGAATGCGCACATCGTTGGCCTCTCGATAATCTTTATCGTGCTCACGATCGGCATTTACTATTTCTTCTTTAAAAATCCGGCTGGCAAAAGGATTCGCGATTATTCCCTGGCGCATTTGCCTGTGATAAGGAACCTTTATCGCGACCTTGCGGTGCAGCGGTTTGCAGGGACATTCAGCTCTCTTCTAAAGGCGGGTTTGCCGATAGTAACGGCCTTGAAGATTACTGCAGATGTTGTTGGCGCGGACGAATTCCGCCTGGCCTTGCTGCGTATTGCGGATGAGGGAGTGTCCAAGGGCCGGTCGGTCGGCGATTCATTCAAGCGGGAAATGGTCTTCCCGCGCATGGTTTCAAACCTGATTGCAATATCCGAAAGAGTCGGCCACCTCGAAGAAGTATTGGAAACCGTAGGGAAATTTTATGCGGCTAACGTTGAGAATAATGTTCGCGCGCTGGTTGCCCTTCTCGAGCCCATGCTCCTAATGGTAATGGGCCTTGTTGTGGGCGGCATAGCGCTCGCGATTATTATTCCGATTTACCAGTTAAGCACCAATTTTTAAAAATGAGAAAAGGGTTTAGTTTAATCGAGCTTATGATGGTAATAGGCATTATGGCAATAGTGGGTTTTTTTGTTTTGCCCAACCTTTCCGGAAAGCGTTCGGCGACGCAGCTCGACCTTGCAACAAAAGAGATTGCCGCGGCTCTTCGCGAGGCGCAGGGACGGGCCCTTGCCGAAGCATCGTCGAGTGCGTGGGGAGTGCATTTGGATAATGTTGTAAGCTCAAGCCCCTTTTTCGCGGTTTATGCCGGCACTTACAACATATCTTCCGTGACCGCAAGAGAACCGCTGCCTTCCGGCATACAATTCGCCACAACCAGTGTTCCCGAAGAGGGATCCAGAGACATATCTTTCGGGCAGGCAACGGGTCGGCCGCAGGCCTCTACTACGGTGCAACTGGTATTGAAAATTCCTGCCGGCAATGTCACCAGCACAATCATTTCGGTAAATGCCTTTGGTGCGGTAAGCTATTAGGGAGCATATGTTTGCCGGAAACAAGAGAGGGGGACAATCTCTTATAGAAATATTGGTTGCCGCGGGAGTCGGCGTAATTTTAATTTCCGGTGCGGCGCTTGTGATTTCTCCGGCATTAAAATCTGCAAAAGTAGCCAGCCGCACGCAAGGCGGCGCGGCGTTAGGCAGGAGCTTACTGGACCAGGTGCGCACGCTCGGAGAATCCGATTGGCATGCTGTTTCCGCATTGTCTACCAGTACCGACTCGGCGTATTACATAAACGCAACAAGCTCGCCTTTTTCCGTTGCAACCGGCACCCTGGACATAACACTGGCCACAACCACTTTTACTATTTATTTCAAGGTTTACGACGTGCATCGCGACGGCAGCGGCAATATTTCCGGAAGCGGCGCATACGATCCTTCAACCAAAATGATAACGGCAATATACGGGGCGCAAAATAACGCCACTACTTCGATGGTGGAGTATATAACCCGTGCTGAAGACAGGGTAATTGTCCAGACCGACTGGTCCGGCCAGTCCGGAGTAAGTGAGCCGCTTTCGACTCCAGGAAATTCTTATGCCAGCTCATCGAACATATCCGGCAATACAACACCAGGTTCGTTGGAAATTCCGTTATGAGAAATAAAACATTAATTTTAGCCGTAGGTGTTATAGCGCTTACTGCGTTTGCGCACAGCATTTTGCGCGTTGAGGCGGGAACCAACATTAATTCCACAACCAACGAACATTGGGCTTGGAATGACTTAATGGGATGGATCGATTTTTATAATACGGACACCGTAAGCGTAAGTTCGGCAAAGCTTACGGGATACGCAAGTTCTTCTGCGGGCGATATTTCCCTCGATTGCGCAACTACACGCATCGGGAATATTTGCGGGAGGAGTAATTACGGAGTAACTAATTCCGGCGGCGGGAACCTTTCTGGGTGGGGATGGAATGATACTTACGGTTGGATTAGTTTTGATTGCAATAACACGGGCGGATGTGCTACGTCAAATTACCGCGTAACGATAGACGGCAGCGGCTATTTTTCGAATTATGCCTGGAACGATGTTGTCGGTTGGATAAGTTTCAATTGTGCGGACGGCAGTTTCTGCGGCCCGTCAAATTACAAAGTAGGGACATCGTGGCGGGCCGTTGCGGCAACCGGGACCCTTGACTCGGTTACTTTCGCCCCGGGCGATGCGCGTGGGGCGCAGTTGCACTCTATCGTCTGGCAAGGGTCGCAGCCGGCAGGAACATCTGTTAAATTCCAAATTGCCGTAAGCAATTCTTCGAGCGGACCGTGGACTTATATCGGTCCGGATGGAACTTCGGATACATATTATACCGTGGATCCGGATGTTTCCGCGCCTCTCGATTACATATGGTTCAACAATGTAAGGTATTTCCGGTACAAGATTACTCTTTCAACCGATGAGGCGCAAACCGCTTCGCCGCGCGTGGATTCGGTATCTATCCACTGGAGCCCGTAGTGCATGGCAGAGCGGACGAATGGGCGGTATAATAATAGTGTGATTATGCCAAGGCGCGGACAAGTTGCGCTTTCCACCGTGATACTGATCGGTGGAATTGCTATTATTATCGGTGTGGGCCTGGTGTATCTTGTTTCCAGCTTTTTGAATTCCAGTTTTGGGTACCAATCGGCCGAGCGCGCCCTTGCCGCAGCATCTTCGGGAACCAATGACGCAATGTTGCGTCTTGTGCGCAATAAGGACTTCCAGTCGTCCGGATATTCAATCGCAGTCGGCAGCTATTCGGCAACCGTTGCTGTATCGCAAGACAATCCGGTGCCCGGAGAAGCCACGATCGTATCGCAGTCAGTAGTGTCTAACTACAAAAGAAAAGTAAAAACAGTCGTTTCCGTCGATCAAGTTACCGGGGAAATAAGCATATTATCTTCATTGATCACGCTATGACCATTTCACCGATAGTTCAAAACATACTTCGTGTATTGCGAATCCAGGGAAGGGGCGGGGGCCTGGAAATTTCCAATTCCGCATTGCGCTTTGTCTGGAATGAGAGTGGAATATGGCGTGCTGTTGGTATTGCCCTCCCGCAAGGCACTTTTGTTGACGGTAAAGTAGCAGACACGCAAAAATTTTTAGCCGCGCTTACAGACCTTCACTTGAAGATACTGGACGGCCGGAGCAGTGAAACACCACTGCATGCAATTGTCGTCCTTGCTTCGGTTGAAGCGTATGTCCAGGTTTTCAACCTGCCACTTCTTGGCGAATCGCAGCTCGACGAAGCGGTAAAATTAAACCTTTCCATGATCTCGCCCGTGGGCATAGAACGTATGTATGCCGGGTATGAAGAAGTCGGCCGCGATGAACGGTCCGGTAAAATAGAATTACTATCTGCGTTCCTGGAGAAAGATATTATTGATTCTATTTCAGCCCCGATGAAGTCCGCAGGATTTGTTGTCGGGGCAGTTGAGCCGAGATGCATGGCTTTAGCCAGGGTATTAAGGAACTTAGGGGAAGGATTTTCACCTGAATTGCCCTCGCTTATAATTTCGATTGAAGAAACGGGAATTTCTATACTTATAGTGCGGAATGCCAGGTTGTATTTCCAGTATTTTGTGAACTGGCGGGAAATTCTGGGGGATAACCGCGAACTGCCCTGGGACTCGTTCAAAGGAGCTTTCGAAGAGCATTTTAGGAAAGTAATCACATATTTTGGTTCTCATTGGACGGGTGCACCCAAAGAAGTATTCCTTTCGTGTGGCAACCTATCCCAGGGTATTTCAGAACTGATCACTGCAAAATTCGGAATCCCCGTCCATTCGTTTGCACTGCACAAGGAGGCAGAGGGACTTAGTGAAGAATGGCTGGGTGCGTTGGGCGGGGGATTGCGCGCCCTGGTGCCATTAAGCGAAGACAAAGAATTAAGCATACTCGGCTTGTCGGCCAGGGAAGAATATAATGAACAACAGGCGCACACCTTTATGAGCTTCTGGAAAGTGGCATTCCCAGTATGGTTGGGAGCGTTGCTTCTCTTTACCGTCGGCGCAAATTGGTACATTGGAAAAGTGGCAAACAATATTGAAGCGCAAGCCAGTTCAATGCAAACATCGCCTGAAGGACAGCAGGTTTCGGCTCTGCAGCAAAAGGCGAAGGAGTTTAACTATTTGGTTTCCGAAGCTGAATATGTAATAAACCAGCTACTATTAACGCCGGTGATAGACAAGATTCATGCATTCCTGGATGAACAGGGTATAACTGTGCGCAATATGAATATCGACACAGCACGCCGGGTTACGCTGGATGGGAAAATCGCTTCGCAAGACAAGTTGTTTTCTGTGGCAAACGCATTCCGCGCCAATCCGAATTTCAGCGACGTTGACCTGCCGCTTCAATCAATAGTCGTGTCTGATGGCGGCGTATCGTTTTCTATAAGCTTTGTCCTGATTTCCGTAAATACGCCGTAAAACGCACCGCGATCCGTTTTGGAGACTTTTTTCAACACAAAATCTCCTGCTTTTTTCCGCACTGGTTCGGCTTGGTTCCTTATCCCTATGCGGACCCGAAGGAACTCCGGATTGCCCAGTACGGCAATTATAGATTCTATCCCGTGATGTCCGGCCGAGCTGCCGCCATTAATATATTTATATGTTCCTATTGCCAGGTCGGAGTCATCATGCAGCACGCACAAATTTTTTGCATCTGAATCAAAATATTTAATGGCTTCAAGCGCGGCTATGCCCGATTCGTTCATGAAAACAGAGGGTACCACAAAAACATCAGAACCCTTTTTGGCGTATGTAAAGTGCTTTCCGGATACGTTTTGGAATGATAATCCATAGTGCGACAGGATGTCTAAAACACAGGATTTGCCTGCGTTGTGGTATGTTTCGGCATATTCTTCGCCGGGATTACCGAGACCCAGATAAATTTTATTCATATTGCTTGCCAGCTATTTTAATCTACTATATACTATCTCCACCAATACTACTATGCGTAGGTTTCTAGCGTCATTACTTGAGGTACTCGAAGTTGCCGTAGTCGCCCTAGGCGCGGTGTTCCTGATCCGCACATTTTTAGTCCAGCCGTTTTTGGTAAGCGGTGCGAGCATGGCGCCTACATTTGAAAATGGCGATTACTTGCTTGTTGACGAAGTAAGCTACAATGTACGCAATCCGCAGCGCGGCGAAGTAATCGTGTTCCGCTATCCGCTCGACGAATCCACTTATTTCATAAAACGCGTAATTGGCGTACAGGGAGATACTGTGGAATTTACGAACGGGAAGGTAAAAATTATAAACAGCGAACATCCGGACGGCATGGTCCTCAACGAATCATATTTGCCGCAGGACATAGTAACGAACCCGCGTCCCGAAAAGCCGTCAACATTTACTCTCTCGGCCGGGCAATACCTGGTTTTGGGAGACAACCGTTCATACAGCTTTGATTCGCGCGATTGGGGGATAATAAAGAGTAGCGAGATTATAGGCATGGTCCGTTTACGTTTGTGGCCGGTGAACGACTTACAAGTTTTCGCCGCTCCTCCGACGAACTAATGAAAAAAGAAAATTCAAAACAGGTGCTAACTGCCCCCCGGGGCATGCACGACATACTGCCTTTCGAGCAGGCGTGGTGGGATCGCGTAAACAGGGCGGCGCGCGAGATCGCCGATTTTTACGGTTTTGGAAAAATAGACACTCCGATCCTGGAACATTCGTCTATTTTTGAGCGTGGCGTAGGCGTTGATACTGATCTCGTGGGTAAGGAGATGTATATAGTAAAGACCAGGGGAGGAGATACGCTCGCCATGCGCCCGGAGAATACTGCCGGCGTTATGCGTTCCTATATGGAACACCACCTTGGCCGCGGCGCACAGCCGCAAAAATTCTTCTATTCCGGCCCGTTTTCCGCCACGAGAACCCACAGGCCGGACGTTTCCGCCAGTTCTGGCAAGCCGGGTTCGAAGTAATCGGCGGCCAGAATGACCCGGTTTACGACGCACAGGTAATTTTGGTGTGCCAGCGCCTATTGGAGGAATTAAAGCTTAAAAACATCGTCTTAAAAATAAACTCGATCGGCTGCCGCGTATGCCGGCCTGGCTATAAGCGCGCACTGCAAAGCTACTACAAGCCGTTCGAAAAGAAAATCTGCAACGATTGCCATGAGAGGTTGAAGGCCAACCCGCTCCGTATGCTCGATTGCAAAAAGGAGCAATGTGAGGGGTTCAAAGCCAAGGCACCGATATTTTTGGACAAGCTTTGTACGATGTGCAGCACCCATTTAAAGACGGTTTTGGAATATCTAGACGAGCTTGGCATTGCTTATGGTTTGGACAACCAGTTGGTGCGCGGCTTGGATTATTATAGCCGCACGGTGTTTGAGTTTGCGATTGATAGCGCGGAAATTGGTGCGGTAGGCGGCGGAGGCCGCTACGATTACCTGGCGGAGCTTTTGGGTGGGCGCCTTACCCCTGCGGTTGGCGTGGCTATGGGCATAGACCGGATAATCCACGCCATGAAAGTACAGGAAGTTAAGCTGCCGGCGAGGAACATGAAAAAAGTGTTCCTGATACACGTCGGCGAGCTGGCAAAAAAGAAATCATTGCGGGTGGTGGAAGATTTGCGCCGTGCAGGCGTAGGAGTTAGCGAGGCATTGGGCAGGGATTCGCTTAAGGCACAGCTAAAAACCGCGGACAAAGAGGGCTATGAAATTGCCCTTATCTTCGGGCAGCGCGAGATATTCGAAGAAAGCATAATAATCCGGAACCTTACGAACAGCTTGCAAGAAACCATTCCTTTGAATAAACTTGTCGAGGAAATCAAGCGCAGGATGAAGAGCTGAAAATGGAGGAAAACTGCCTTTTCTGTAAGGTGGCCCGGAAAGAGCTTCCGGCCCATATAATATATGAAGATGCGGATTCCCTGGCATTTTTAGACATCCATCCCAAGGCGCCGGGGCATACAGTGGTAATACCCAAAGTGCACGCCCAAAAAATTTCTGCATTGCCGGAAAAGCTGGTAGGCCCGGTGTT
The DNA here is from genome assembly GCA_043809165.1 of Candidatus Liptonbacteria bacterium. GTDB lineage: Bacteria > Patescibacteriota > Minisyncoccia > UBA6257 > 2-01-FULL-56-20 > MHLB01. The sequence continues at coordinate 4,833 of JAZDEB010000017.1, read as the reverse complement.
CCAGGCGGTGCAAAAGGTCGCAACCCGTCTTTCGGACGTGCTTGCAGCAGATGGACTTACGATTGGCATTAACCAAGGTCCGGTTTCCGGACAAACTGTGCCGCATCTACACATCCATCTTATGCCGCGGTTCACGGGTGATCATGGGGGGTCTATACATTCCGTAGTAGACAACCCTCCAAAAGAAACCCTTGAGTCCCTGAAAGATAGAATAAAATTCTAAACAAAATGATTGAAGTAAAGAAAAAAGACAATGAATCGCCGGCGGGAGTACTCTTCCGCTTTACTAAGCGCGTTCGCCAGAGCGGAGTGCTTGTGGAATTAAGGAAACGCAGGTTCCACAACCGCGCAGTGAATAAGCGCAAGCGCAAGGTTTCGGCGATATTCCGTTCGAAAAAGCGCTCAGAAATGGCCCGCTTGAAGAAACTCGGCGCGGTGTAATATTCGTATTGCCATGCCAATTATTAAAAAAATCAGCGAAGACATAGTAGCCGCCCAAAAATCCGGAAAAGCCGGGGAACTGGGCGCGCTTCGTCTGCTTTCCGCGCAACTGAAGAACAAGGAAATAGATAAACGCGGCAAGGGTGATCCCTCGCCGCTTACAGAAGAAGAGACGATAGACGTGCTTACTAAAGAAGCAAAAAAACGCAAAGAGGCAATCGAACTTTACAACAAAGGGAACCGGCCAGACCTTTCAAAAAAAGAAACGGAAGACCTGGAATTGGTTTACCGCTATATCCCGCGCGAACTTAGCCATGCGGAAATAGAATTGGAGATAGATAAAATTTTTAATGAGCAACCTTCGCGCGAATTTACTGTACTTATAAAAGAAGCCATGCTGCGGCTTAAGGGCAGGGCTGACGGTAAAACGGTAACCGAAATAATAAAATCGAAGTTAAGTTAAGCATGCAGCGCGTGCTTAAAAAAATATTCAAGGAGCTTCGCGCAATGAAGCTGGTAAGGGGCGACGCAGACCCAGAAGTTGAGGTTGAGCTGTTGTTGAACGACGAACTCAAAAAATTAAAAAAAGAATACTTAAAGAAGGATGCGGAAACGGTGGACGTGCTCTCTTTCCCCAATAAAAATTTTCCGGTTCCCGGAAAAAAGCAATATTTAGGCGAAATTTATTTGAACCGCGAGATCGTAAATAGAGATCCTTCTCGCGGCATATTCTTATTGCTCCATGGGGTTTTGCACCTTATTGGCTACCGTCATGACAATAAACATGATACTATCGTAATGGAGAGGTTGGAGCAGGAAATTATCCACGCTCTTGGTTCTGAGTAGCTTTTAAAAACGCATATTTTATCCTATGGCATCGGACTTCGTCCTTGGTCTTGATATCGGTACGCAGAACATAAAATTAATTCTTGCCGAGAATGTTAACGGCCGTCCGCGCATTCGCGCCGCGCATCGCGAACAGTCTTTCGGTTTGCGGAAAGGCGTGATCGTGGACCTTCCGGAAGCATCGTCATCTTTAGCCCGCGCATTCGGCGAAGTAAGGAAAATTTCAAAGTCGGCTTTAAGTAATATTTATGTTTCGATAGGCACTCACCAGACCAGGGCGCAAAGTTCGCGCGGAATCGTAGCAGTGTCGAGGGCGGATAGCGAAATATACGAAGACGATATTGAGCGGGTGGTTAAGGCCAGCGAGTCGGTAATCATCATGCCGAACCGGATTACAGTACATAACGTAACCCGCGAATACATTATTGACGGCGTTGACGATATTATTGACCCATTGGGTCTTTCCGGCAGCCGTTTGGAAGTAGACAGTTTGATTATTGATGCATTCGCGCCGCACGTTAAAAACGTAATGCGCATCGTGGAGCTGACCGGCGGGAGGATTGGCGGATTAGTGAGCAGTCCCATTGCCTCGGCACGCGCGGCCTTAAGCAAACAGCAGAAAGAATTGGGAGTAGCGCTTATAGACATTGGCGCAGGCGCAACCAGCATGTGCGTATACGAAGAAAACAAATTGCTTCATGTGGTGATTTTCCCGATGGGTGCGGCAAACATCACGAACGACCTGGCTGTGGGGCTGAAGATACCGGTTACTGCCGCAGAGGCATTGAAGCTGCATTATGGATATGCGCTTGCGAGCGAAATCGGTTCCAAGGAGTCAATCGACATGCGCAAATTCACCTCAGAAGGGAAGAATACAGTGCCGCGCAGGTTTGTTGCAGAAATAATCGAAGCGCGCTTGGCCGAAGTATTCGAGCTGGTAAATGCGGAACTTAAATCCCTGTCGCGTTCCGGCAGGCTTGCCGGCGGTGCAGTGCTCGTAGGTGGCGGGGCACGTCTTCCGGGTGTGAGCGACCTTGCTAAACACGAATTAAAATTATCCGTGCAGGTGGGAGCCACACTCAGTGAAGAATGGGCGCCAGAAAGTGATGCATCTTTCGAATACTTTGAAGACCCGGAATTCGTAACATCAACTGGACTGGTTTTGTGGGGAGCTGAAAAGAGCGGTTGGCGCAAGGAAAGCCGTTACATGAAGCTGCATCCCAAGAATTTGCTAAAATATTTCCTGCCATAATGCGCGAATGAAGAATGCGATATCTGAAATATAGCCTACATTTGGTATGGATTTTTTAAATAATCGTGCTATAGTACTCCCATCTTAATAATGAAAAAATCACGTAAAAGCAACGTTCCAAAACAGGAATCGCAGGCCCCGCTTGCAAATATTAAGGTAGTTGGCGTTGGCGGGGGAGGTGGTAATGCGGTATCCCGCATGTCCCAAAGCGGCATGCGAGGCATATCTTTTATTGCCATAAATACTGATCACCAGGACCTGGACCATACCGATGTCCGCCACCGGCTCTATATCGGGAAAAATTTGACTAAGGGTTTGGGTACGGGAATGAATCCTGAAATCGGCAAGCAAGCCGCCGAAGAAAACCGTTCGGAAATTGCCGAAGCGGTCGGCGGGGCGGACATAGTATTCATCGCCGCCGGATTGGGCGGAGGTACCGGTTCCGGCGCATCGCCAGTGATTGCCGAAGTAGCCAAGCAGAGCGGAGCACTAACTATCGCATTCGTAACCAAGCCGTTTTCTTTCGAGGGCAGCCAGCGGCAGAGGATTGCGGAGGAAAGCTTGATCAAGCTCCGCGAAAAAGTAGATGCCCTGATCGCCGTGCCGAACGACCGCATTTTTAGCATAATAGAAAAAGACACGCCGATATTAAAGGCATTCGAGGCCATTGATGGCGTCCTCCGAAATTCTTTAGAGGGAATTGTTGATTTGATTATCTCTCCCGGAATGGTCAACTTGGATTTCGCAGATGTACGCGCAGTCATACAAGATGCCGGTTCTGCGATTGTCGGCGTTGGTATTGCGAGCGGCCAGGACCGGGCTATTACAGCCGTTAACCAGGCGCTGAATTCACCGCTCCTTGAAGTAAACCCCGAAGGCGCGCGCGGAGTGCTTTTAGGCATTTCCGGAGGTAGGGATTTGCGTATGAATGAGATTAACGATGCTGCGAAGATTGTGGCGCAAACAGTGGATCCTGGCGCAAAAATCATATTCGGCACGTATTACGACCGGCGCCTTAAGCCCAACCAGATAAAGATTACTCTTGTAGCCACCGGTTTTAGCGGTTCAGGCCAACCAAGCTCGCTTTTCGGCAATTACTTCCAGGAACAGAAGTCCAGTTTTTTCGGTAGTCATGAAAAGACCTCCGGGCCGATTACGTCATTCGAGGAATTGAAAAAAGCTAACGAGACCAAGGATTCCAAGCAACGTGAAGATAAGACGCACAACCCGTTTGCTGCTCCGGAAAAGGGAGTTGACGAAGAAGGGCATCCCAACAACAAAGAGAAAGAACAAAAAGAAAAAAAGAGCGACGACATGTGGGAAATCCCCACATTCCTCAGGCGAAAGCGAAAATAACTAATCGTCTTCCTCTTCGGTGTGCGATGTCAGTACCGCCATTGGTTCTACTCCCATCGAGTCGCCGGTGATTTTGAAAATATCTTTATCTATTTTTTTGAATTCCTTGTAGGCATTCGTGTATGCGGTTGCGGACGTTTGCAGGTGGTTGCCTAATTTCTGCATGTACGTTTCGTAGCGCTCAAGGTGTTTCGAGAGTTCGCCAATATTTTTCTTTATTTGTTCCGCGGAACGGCTAATTTCCGCTTGCCGCAACCCCTGGAGAATAGTTTGTAAATACGCGTATATGGTAGTGGGGGAGACAATATGTACGTGCCTTTCGCCCACTGCATATTCCACCAGGTTGCGCGACGACGTGTTGCCTATTTTATTTATAAGCAAATCGTAATATAGCGCTTCAGATGGTATGAACATGAACGCAAAGTCCAAGGTATCTTCGTTCGGTTTTATATATTTGGATGTTTCATCTATGCGCGTTTTCAGGTCCGCGGCGAGCGCCTGTTCATAGCGGGCTTTCTCTTCGTCGTTTTGCGCTTCCAGGAAGCGGGTATAATTTTCCAGGCTGAATTTAGAATCAATTGGAATGATCTTCTCGGCATAAAATATTACAGCATCTACTTTGGTACCGTCATTAAAAGGATACTGCATCTGGTACGCTCCAAGCGGGAGTATGTTTTGCAAGGCCACTTCGAGCTGGTATTCGCCAAGCGTGCCGCGTTGTTTGGGATTTTTCAGGATATCCTGCAAGCGTTTCAGCTGTTCGCTTATGGAAAGCACTTGCTTGTTCCCCTCGCCGACACGTACCAGCTCTTCTTTAACATTGCCAAGATGCTGCAGTACGTCGCTGGTGAGGCGGTGCACCATTTCATTGCTTTGTCCCATCTGGCTCCTGATTACTTCCGACGATTCGCCAAGGCGCGTGTCGAGCGTTCTGGAGA
>JAZDEB010000016.1:0-16354 GCA_043809165.1 Candidatus Liptonbacteria bacterium | reverse complement strand
CTCCACCAGTTTTGCGCCGGGCGATGAAATTACCGTATCTGATTTTTCTTCCGTGAGCGTATTATCAACTTTTTTAATATTAAGCTCGGAAAGTAAAATTCCCAGGTAATCTTCCGAAAGTTCTATTTTTGTTTCCTTTTCTCCGCCCGATTTTATTTTCAATGCGAGGCGCGATAGCGGCTGGCGCACCGGAATATTTTTTGCCTTGCGAATGCTAAGGCCGGCACTGGCCGCCTCGCGGGTTATATTCATTGCTTTAAGCGCCGATTTTTCCTCGCTGCTCAACTCAGTGCTTGCCGGCCAATCGGTTAAATGCACCGACGCCTCGCCCTTCCCGCCAAAATCATTAGTCAAGCTCAAATAAATCGATTCAGAAATGAACGGCATGAACGGCGCGATTACTTTGCAAGCCGTAATCAAAGAACTATAAAGTGTTTTGAAAAACGCCTTATTATCCCGTCCGCGGCTGCGCCGCAAATACCAGGTGGAAAGATCGTCTACGTATTGTTCGATGGTGCGCGTCGCCCAAACCGTATCGTACGAATCCAGATATTTAGTAACATCGTTCACCAATTCTTTGGTGCGTGCGTTTATCCAAATATCCAAAACATTTTCCAAGCCAGGCTGCGCGGATTGCGAACCGGACGGCGAACCGGTCGCCGCAGACAAATCCAATCCTTCAGCACTCCATTTCTTGTCTTTAGCATAAGTCGAGAAATAATTGTACACGTTCCACAGAATCATCACGTTCTTGCGGTACAGTTTTTCCAGGTCGCGCACATTAAAGTTCAGGTTATCGGCCTGCATTACCACGGAATTCATTAAGTAAAACCGAAGAGAATCCACGCCATATTTATTGATCGTTTCCCACGGGTCAGGGAAATTATTCTTTGATTTGGACATCTTTGAACCGTCTTCGGTCAAGATGGTGCCGGTTGTGGCCACATTCTCGAATGGCGGACGGCCGAAAAGCACGTGCGAGATTACATGCATCACATAGAACCAGGCGCGCGTCTGGGCAATGTATTCGGCCACGAATTGCGCCGGGAAGCGCGATTCAAACAGCTCTTTATTTTCAAAAGGATAATGGTATTCCGAAAACGGCATTGATCCGGCCTCCACCCATGAATCGAAAATTTCGGTAACGCGCCGCGCGCCGCCACCGCATTTTTCACATTTCAGCACCACTTCATCTATGTACGGGCGGTGCAAATCCAGCACGTCCGCGCCCAGCTCGGCAACACTGCCGATGACTTTGTTCTCCCCACACGATTCGCATTTCCAAACCGGGATCGGGTTGCCCCAATAGCGGTTCCTGGAAATATTCCAATCCGGAGCGGACTCCACGCTCTTTTCGTACCGGCCGTGCTTTAAATGATCCGGGAACCAATTATAAATTATGTCACGCCGCTTCTCCTGTTTTTCGTCCAGGTCGCCAAGCAATCCGTCCTTTATTTTCTGTATGTTTATGAACCACGCAGGTATTGCGTTGTAAAAAAGCATGGTGCCGCAGCGCCAGCAATGCGGATATGAATGCTGGTGTTGTTCTCGCTTGAAAAGTAATCCTCTTTCCTCCAAATTCTTTTTAATGAAACGTTCGGTGTTCTTGAAGTATTGTCCGCGAAGCGTGTCCGGCGCCTTATCGTTGAAGTTTCCTTTTTCATCCAATAGCGGCACCACCGGCAAACCCACCTCCAGGCCGAGGCGATAGTCGTCTTCGCCGTATACCACCGCAGTGTGCACCACGCCGGTGCCGGCTTCGGTATTCACGAAATCCGCGGCATAAACTTTGAATGCCTTGTCGGCTTGCAGATCGGATTTCACCGCCTGCACGTCGAAGAGCGGCTCGTATGACAGGCCGATTAAGTCAGCTCCTTTTAGATTGGCTTGTAATTCAAATTTGCCTTCGATACCCGACTGGGCAAATTCCGGCGATTCGAACATGCCAATGGTTGGATCGGTATCCGCCGCATGGATGTAAACGTCGCCTTCTTTCAATCTTACCCTTACATCTCCACTTATTCTTTTTACCTTCCGCAATGCATAATCGATATCTTTCCCCACCGCGAGCGCAACATTCCCCGGCAAAGTCCACGGCGTGGTCGTCCAAGCGAGCAGATAAACATTCTGGTTTTGTAGATTTATTTTCTCTGGATTTTTAATTTTAAACTTCGCCGTCACCGCTTCTTCGGTTACATCCTTATACGAATTATCCATCGCCACCTCGAAGTTAGAAATCGGTGGTTCGCAGCGCGGACAGTAAAGCAACACTTTGCGGCCTTCATACACCAATCCTTTGTCGTATATCTGCTTAAACGCCCACCACACCGATTCCATATAGGTGCGGTCCATCGTCTTGTACGAATTATCGAATTCCACCCAGCGGGCCATGCGCCGCACCATCTTGCCCCACTCTTCGGCATAGGTAAGCACCTGGCTGCGGCAAGTTTCATTGAACGTCTTTATTCCGATTTCTTCAATTTGCTTTTTGCCGGAAATACCAAGTTTGCGCTCCACGATTTCTTCTATCGGCAAGCCGTGGCAATCCCAACCCCAGCGTCGGCGCACATAATGTCCGCGCATGGTCTGGTAGCGCGGGATTACGTCTTTAATGGTAGATGCAAGAATGTGCCCGTAGTGCGGCAAGCCGGTTGCGAACGGCGGGCCGTCGTAAAAAGTGAACGGCGTCTTGTCTTTGGTCTTCTCTAACGATTTTTCGAAAATCTTCTGGTCGTCCCAATAACGGAGCACTTTCTCCTCCATTTCAGGCGCTTTAAAGCCGCCATCAAAAAAATCTAACATATCCCTAAAAATATCAGGATTGGCGCGGAAAATCAAAGTTTAAGCCCCAGAGGGTAACTCCGGGGCTTATAGAACGGTGCGACTCCAAGTTGTTGTTCGGCTACTGGCTCGTGTGTGCCACGCATGAAAACGATCAACGTGCAACCGTGTTCCGAGTAGGACTTGTGTACGGATCCTTTCGGGTTCACCTTGAAGGTCCCTTTTCCATAGCTGCCGAATTCATCTTGCAGAGTTCCCTCCAGAATGTAAACCCATTCGAAGTCCGTGTGCCGATGCTTGGGCGCAACGAACCCGGGCGGAAGTCGCTGCAACGAAACACGAAAGCCAGTTTCTGGATCAACTGCGAGCTGCTCAACAACCGCAGTTATTTCCGGCATTTCGTTTGGGACGTCGGAGTTAGTATCCATAGCTTTGAAAAGAATACAACACGTCGGTATTCCATGCAATCGAAATATTTTGATCCCTTAAACCACAAACCCCCGCACATACGTGCGGGGGCTGCGCGTGGACCCGGCGGGGCTTGCACCCGCTTTGCTGCTTGTCGAGGGCAGTGTCCTACTACATAGACGACAGGCCCAGGTACGCGCATTTATCATCTTAAACACACAACAATAAACTCTCGATAAAGAAAACAAGATCCCGCCGAAGCGGGATCTTGCCGACAAGCAGTATTTTTAGCCAGTAATCTACGTAGCTACACTACCCTTGCCGAATATTTTACTCTCGCTAAAGATTGTGTCAAATGTCCAGCGCCGCAGCGTTTTCTAAATCCGCTCCGGTGCGGAAATCCCCAGTAACCGCAAGCCGTCTTTTAACATCATCGCCGCGGCTCGGATTAGCATTAAATGCGCGTTCCGGCGCGACGGGTTTGTTTCTTTTAATATAGAAGTGCTCTCGTAAAAACGGTTCGCCGAATTGGCCAATTCATATAAGTGCAATGCCAATAAATTCGGCGAGGTGCTTTCCGCGGCGAGGCGGATAGCATCCGGCATTCTAATTAACCTGCGGACCACCTCCAAATCGTAATCATGCCGCAGCGAGCGGACATCGCGGCTGATCATCTTAGCGACAAGGCGCTTGCGCATCCCCACGCGCCGTTCGATGCTCCGCAAGCGCGCGTATGTGTACTGAAGATACGGCGCGCTGTCGCCGGAGAAATCAAGCATTTTAGACCAATCAAAAACTATATCCGAATTGCGGTTCTCGCGCAGGTTTACGTATTTAAGGGCGCCCAAAGCAATGCTTTCAGAAACGCTCTTTTGTTCGCGGCCGCTAAGTTCCGCGTGTTTTTCGCGCACCACCGCAAGAGCGCGTTCCTCCGCTTCGCGGATCAAATCGTTCAATAAAACAGTATTCCCTTCACGCGTGGAAAACTTCTTCTTGCCCTCCGCGTACACAAGACCGAATTTAACGTGTTCGGCGGTATCGGTATTCAAACCCATCATCTTGGCCACCCGGAATACCTGCTCGAAGTGGAGCGACTGTTCGTTCCCGACTACATACAAAATTCTTGCCGGCTTGTATTTGGACAACCGGTAACGGAGATTGGCCAGGTCGCGCGTTAAATACAAACTGGTGCCGTCGGATTTTTCGGCCATTGCCGTCGGCAGGCCGAATTGGTCCAAATGCACCACTAAAGCGCCTTCGCTCCGCACCGCAATCCCCTTCTTGACCAGTTCGTCAATCACCGGGCGCATCTGACGCTCAAAAAACGCCTCGCCGATTTCCACATCGAACTTCACGCTCAATTTCTTTAGGGTAACTTTATATTCTTTTAATGATTCTTTCTTGAACCATTCCCATAGCCGCCGGTTTTCCCCATCCCTTTTCTCAAGTTTGCTGAATTCCAAGCGGCCGCGCGCTTCAAGCTCCGGATCGTCTTTGGCTTCAGTATGGAAACGCACATATAACTTCTGCAGTTCTTCAATCGGATTTTTGCGGATTGCATTTTTATCCCCCCACATCTTGTATGCCGCGACTATTTTCCCGAATTGCGTTCCCCAATCCCCTAAATAATTCCAGCGGATCACCTTATATCCAAGAGCTTCATGCGCGTTGGCCAGCGCATCGCCGATGGCGATATTCCGCAAATATCCCGCATGCATGGGCTTGGCAATATTCAAAGAAGCATATTCCACGATTACCGTCTTTTTTTTACCGATGCCCGGACGGTTGTATTTTTCTTTTTCGGACAAAATTATGCGCAACTCGTCCTGGAGCACCTCTTTCTTAATCCACATGTTAACGAACCCGGGCGGGGCAATCTCCACTTTCTCAAAAATATTATTCGCGGTAAAGGCCATTAAGTCGTTGGCCAACTCTCCGGCAACCATCATAGGCGGCTTACCCTCTTCTTTGGCCAGCTTAAAAGCAATATTGGTGGAATAATGGCCAAATTCCGCACGTTCGGGGACGGAAATATCCACGCATGTTTCCCTGGCCAGCAGTTCTTTAAATATTGAAGCGATCCGGGCCTGCAGGCGTTCTCGTGTTCTAAAAGCCATAGTACTACTATACCTGTATTGCCCGCGTTCTCGCAATTAGCGCGGGGTTAGCGCTTCTCCGGCTTGCGGCGATGTACCCGTGCAGTCATAATGAAGCAATGGACAAAGAGATGCTTTCGGAAAACCGGCGCGCCCGGTTTGATTATGAAATTATCGAAAAATACCTCACCGGTATCGAGCTTTTGGGTCCGGAAGTTAAAAGCGTAAAGGGAGGCCACGTAAGCTTGAACGGCAGCTATGCCATTGTAAGAAATGGCGAGGTCTGGCTCCTTAACGCCACCATCCCGCCATACCAGCAGAACAACACTCTGGCGGATTACGATCCGGCGCGGACACGCAGATTATTACTACATAAAAACGAGATAAAAGAACTTTTAGGAAAACTTGAGCAAAAATCTATCACACTCGTACCGTTAAAGTTATTGTCTTCGCATGGCCTTATAAAAGTAGAACTAGGATTGGCCCGCGCGCGCAAAGCACACGACAAGCGGGAAGTGCTCAAAAAAAGAACTGCCGAACGCGAAATGCGTTCTACTAAATGAAACCATTGCCTGCTCGGCAACAGTAACATGCGTGGCGGCCGAAACCCGTAACTCTATTCCAGCTCAAATAGATCTTCGATATACCGTTTCTTAAGCGTCTTGGTAACAGCGAACGCTAAATACAGCGACGGGTTGTACTTGCCCTGCTCCAGGGAGATTATTGTCTGGCGGGCAACATTTACACGCCTGGCTAATTCTTCCTGGGTAAGGCCGAGTTTTTTTCTGAAGAATTCTATGTGCGTGCGCATAGATGCTAATCTCTGCTGTCCAGATATATATTTGTAACCGCCTTCACTATCACTCCGGCTATGACCGCGATGAGGATTATTGGATCTATGCGCGGTTTGCCAAGCACCGAACTCTGCGCCGCCTGGTATGCAATGCCCACCGCCAGCACAACTATTATTACCCACAACGCATTCCGTTCGGCAATCGCTTCATGCAGACGTTCGCGCTCGTCCCTCTGCATCCGGAGTATTATGTCGATAAAATCAACAATGAATATTGCTGCCCAGATTCCCATTAATATCGGCTTAGTCGAACCGCTAAGCGGAAGTGCGCCGAAAAGAGCTAGTGGTGCGACTGCTACTAAAACATACACCCAGCCCTGCCATGTGCGCGGCGTGGCTCCCCACCCGGTATATTTGCGCGGCCCAAACCATTCAGGTTTTCCTAACATTTTAATTGATGTAATATATTTACGACGTAATAAATATATTACATTGCCAGTAAAAATGCAAGGGGTATAATTCTGAAGCACGCGCGCATAACAAGAAATGAAAAATATCTATGTAATCATTGGCTTAGTAGTGCTCATAGCCGTAACTGGCGGAGTGTTGGCATGGAAGTCGTCTAACCAAGGCCCAGGGCAGCTGGATGGTTTTGCACAGTGCATAAAAGACAAGGGTGCTGTTTTCTACGGCGCCTTCTGGTGCCCGCATTGCCAAAACCAAAAAATGGAATTCGGAAGTTCGGCTAAATATCTTCCGTACGTAGAATGCTCTACTCCAGACGGCCAAGAGCAGACTCAGGAATGCAAGGATAAAGAGATAAAAAGCTATCCGACATGGACCTTCGCAAATGGCGACAAACAACTCGGAGAAATATCGCTATCCGACCTGGCCTCAAGAACCGGCTGTGTCCTGCCGCAGGGAAACCAATAATCTATAAACATGACACCACTGGTAAGCACGGTAACCTATTTGCTTTCGCTTGGCACCGTTATTGGAGGGATTGTCACCGTAGCACTCTTTATTTTCCTGGTCGCGCACAAGCGCGGCGCGGCACATCCAATTTCGAATAGATCAATAATTTTCTTCGGGCATTACGCGGTCTTGTTTTCGTTCCTAATCGCCGCATTCTCGATGCTAGGCAGCTTGTTCTACAGCGAAGTCGCCGGCTTCGCGCCTTGCGTACTGTGTTGGTGGCAAAGGGTGTTTTTATATCCGCAGGCTTTCATCCTTTTGTACGCGATGATCAAAAAGCGCGACGACGTAGCCCCATACAGCATCTTATTGTCTATCGTTGGCGGAGCAATCGCCCTTTACCATACATATATACAGTTTGGCGGGTCGCCGTTCATACTCTGTTCGGCGAGTGGCATATCCGTTTCCTGCGTACAAAGGTATTTCCTGGAATTCGGTTATGTAACCCTACCAACCATGTCCCTTACCGGATTCGCAATGATACTAGTCTTCATGTGGGCGGATAGGGTCTGGCGGAAAGAGGGTGGCAGGGGGCCGGTAGTTTAGCCGTTAAGCCGCGGCACATTCATACGCCATATTGATTGTGAGCAGTACATCTAAATACAGGATGCATGCTGCTTCAAGGTCGTAAATAAAAAATAAACAAAAACGTGTCTTCAAAAATTTGGGCTTGGGCGGCAGGTATTGTGGTAGTGGTTGCGTTAATTGGTTGGGCCATGGTTCGAAACACTAATGTCTCAACGAATAACGAAGCCAACCAATCCGGCGCGGGAACAGGCGCAACGGTTACAAATTCATCCACAGATACATCCAATGCAGCTCTCGACAAGGATTTATCTAATATTGATTCCCAGTTGAACGGCTTGGCCAGTGATACGGCAAATATAGACCAGAGCCTGAACGACCAGCCCATCCCTCAAGGTCAGTAACATCAACCAAATAAAAAATACTAAAAAATGAATTACAGGAAATTAGGTACGAGTGCAGCTTTGTTCTTAGCCGGTGCAGCGATAGTTGCATCTAGCGTATCCCCGGCATTTGCCGAAACGACTTCCACGCGCTCCAGCTCCACCATGCGTGATGCAAATGGCGCAAATTCGGTAACCCGCGAAGCCAATTTAAAAAACCGCGCCGACCGCGAAATCGCGCGCCGCATAACCAGTTTGAATGTGCTGAGGACCCGCATACAGGCGATGCAAAAATTATCGGCTAGCCAAAAAAGCGGATTGGCTGCAAGCATCCAATCGCAGATCGATGAATTGAACGCTCTTAAATCCAAGATTGATGCGGATACCGACCTTACTACATTGCAGAACGACGTGAAATCGATCACGGCATCATACCGCACATATATGTTGGTAATGCCGCAGATCACAGTGATTGCCGCGGCCGACCGGGCACTGGCAACGGCAGACACTCTTGCCGCGCTCTCGACCAAGCTTGAAACCCGCATTAACGATACGAATAATGCCGGTAAGGACGTATCCTCGCTACGAATTACCCTTGCGGATCTGAATGCGAAGATCGCCGATGCGCGCACGCAAGCGAATGCGGCCATAAGCGCAGTGCAGAACCTCACGCCGGACCAGGGTGATCAGGGGAAAGCACAGGCAAACGCCAGCGCGCTTAAAGATGCACGCGCAAAGGTACGTGCGGCACGAGAGGATTTGGTAACCGCACGCAAGGATGCGGGCAACATTACACGCGGACTCCGCTCCATTAATGGGAACTCTTCGTCCACCGATAAAAACTCCTCTTCTAGCGAAGACCATTAAGTCGAAATAGTATCGATCAGTCCTGATCATACAAACATAAAGACGCACTGTGAGGGTGCGTCTTTATGTTGATCTTCCGGCAATCATCGTATTGCGTATTACGGTATCATTACTCATCATTGACATTATCTATGTGCGGTGGTATAGCATAAAAAGCTTTGGGGGTGGCAGATGCTATACACACTGGGCACAATCGCCCTTTTCAGTCTGCTGGCTGTCGCACTAAACGTTGCGACGCTGTGGATCGAGAAGCGGAGCGCGCTCGTTGCCCTGCTCCTCAACATCGTGACCATATTAGCGGTCTTCTCGCCGCATCTCGGAAATGCCGGCGGCGACCTCACCGTTGACCCGGTGGCGTTTGCGACCGCCTATGTGCTCTCGGTGGCAATCACAAGGCCGTTAACGAAGGAAGTGCCGGAAGAGGTCCCGGAGAACCGCGCAACGAAGCGAAGGGATGTACCTCACGCCGACGCCGCGTAAACACTAGGGAGCCGCGCTCAAAAAGCCGGCTCCCCCATCTTTTTATTCGATTCAATACCCGAATCTATTATTCTAAATAACGGTATACCGAAGTCCGGAATGACTCCGGCCGATGCCTGTTGACTCACGATGTCCTCCTTCGCACCCTGAAGGTGCTTCAAATCCCCTCTCGCGAGAACAATCAGATTCGCCCTATCGCTTCACTCCAGAGGAGAGGAAGCGATAGGGCTGGTTGTCGGGCTGCGGTTTCATGCGCCCCGCTCCGATGGGGAAAGTCCCCTGACCTTCGCGGGATCGAGCTTGTTGCCGCCCCTGGGGAAGATGGTAGCGGATCCCACGTGCGGGATCGCGAAGTGGATCCGCCCTCCTCCGATGTCGACGGGGAAAACGATCCTCTTATTGATGCAGATGGGCACGTTCGGCTCGTGTTTCACCCACATGCCGCAGAGGCACCTGGCCTTCCACACCACACGGAAGGAGATACAGCCATCCTGCTCATCGACGCTCTCGATGGGACCGCGATAGACGATGCCATTCTCGTGGCTTTCGAGGTCTCCGCCCACGATGTCGTTGCGTTTCAAGACGTCATTCCAATGCATGGATTTCTCCCTTGCTAATTATCTTTTAGTAAAATTCAACAAGATTGTCAACCTAGGTCCGGAGAGTTGACAAACACGTCCTTTAATGTTTACATTTTCGGAGTTCGCGAAGTAATCGACCTAACGTGCACGTGGCGCCCAAGGCGCCCGAGGAGGAAATGCGATGGCGAAGAAGACGGCAGCAGGAGGTACCGTTCTCAGGCGGCAGACCGCCAGGTTGTTGGCCGAGGAGATCATGAATCTCAAGGGGGAGCTCGATGCGGCCAAACGAGAGTTGGCGGCGGCCACCACGAGGAGCCGCTTATTCCAAGACAGCGTCGATTTCGGCAAGCAGATGACCAAGAACTGGGAGCAGGAGGCCACCGACTGCCAGGTCATCGCGACGGCCGCCCTCAGCATCATGGGGATGATATTCTCGCCCACCGAGATCCTCGCGGCCCTGAGCGAGGGGACGGAGCTCCTCGGCCGTAACCCTGACGAGATCATCAGGTTGGTCGAGAGGCGCTGCGTGTTCTCTGACGCGCTCTCTCTCGCCGCCCGCATGACGCTGGCCAAGCGCAGGAAGGGGGAGGAGTTCGCCGGCAAGCTAAAGATAGAACTCCACTCGCTGCTCGAGAGATTCGAAGGCCTGGTCGAGAAGGCCTAAACCCCTACTTACAGTAGGGAGGGCGCAAAATCCACGGGCGGGACGCGAGGACAACCCTGCGTTCCGCCCTGTTCATTTCTAAGAAACTTTGCTAATTCCCGCCGTTCACTTTTCTATACTAATCGTTTCCGTTCATCTCTCCTGTTTTTTGACGCCAAAAACTCAAAAGGCAAGGTTTTTCGCCTTGATTTTGCTGGAGTTCCGATATGCACTATTTGGTGGAGATGGGCGGAGTTGAACCGCCGTGTAATGATGGAACCGAACGGCCATCTACGAGTGTAGTCCGATAAATCGGGCAAACGATCCGGAGTTTTAACCTGTCGCTTGGGATCACGGGCGAAAGGCGATCTTCCCTATATTAGACCGCTACTTCTCCCAGGAAGCGGAAGAGAAGGCGATCCCGTCCCTAGTTAGACAAATGCCAACTGTCGAGACGGAGCTGCGTTAAAGTTCGCAGTTAAAGATTGTGTGAGTTTTACGAGATCACACTCGACTCGCAAGCTGGCGGCAAACCATTATCGAAGCCGGTCATCCCCATATGTAATTATCAAGTTTACGGCTACACTATAGCACATTTTGGCTGTTTTTACAAGGACCCGTGCAAAGGCGGCGAAGCCAGGGCCGCGGCTCACAAATCAAAGCAATAACTTTCGAACTTTTCTCAGGCGCCTTACAGGCCGGCTTTCAAAAGCGACTCAATTCTCGATTCTGTATCTTCCCCATCCAGCTCAATCTTCTGCCTGATTCTTTCGCGCGCGGTAGCGGTAGAAGCATTATCCTGCCGGCCCTGCACGCGGTTGTTTCCCAATTCGTTTTCATTTTCATTCCCATTTTCATCGTCGCCGCTGTCGCCATGGATTACGGCATTCACGCGCACCCGCAGTTTAGCTTGCTGCGCTGTCCGCATGGCTTGCCCGGCCAATACAAATGCCTGTCCGAAATTTCCCGCATCCCGCGCGGTTTTCGCTTGCGTAAGATAATTTTTAGCTATCAATAATTGGTTTGAAGCATCCACCATACTCGAAGCGCCAAGCTGACTGGCCTTGGAAGTAATAAAATTGTCAGCTGCAGAGATCTCTTTCTCCGCCGCGCCAATCCGGCCATTGGCGGCAGTTACCACAATACTTGTATTCGTTCCATGCTCAACTTCTGAATCCAAATCGTCACGCTCTCCTTTTATCAAATCGATTTCGCCCCTCACTTTTTGTGCGATCGGGAAAATGGCGGCAGTAGTCGAAGCGCTGGCTGCCTGCAAGCGGCTTAGAATATTTTCGTGAGCGGTTAGGACGCTCTCCAGGTGCGACGCAAGCTCAGCGGCAACGGTTGTATTCCCTTCTGCCCGCAGTTGGTCGATATATTTTTTTGCGCTCTGTGCCGCATCGGAAAAACGGCTTATCAATTCCTGTTTTGCGCTATCGTTTAAGCTGCCCTTGGCGGCGAGATTCGCAACTTCGGTTAGGCGTCGCTCCGCGAACGTGGTATCTTTTTGGGCTTTTGCCTCGCTGCCAATCGTGAGTGCCGCTTCCACTTTTTCATTTACATTCACTTTCATTGCATACAAGAAGTCGCCCGGGTTGGCTGCCTGTGCTGCGGATACGCTCCCACCAATCAGTATTACAACCACCAAGGTCGCAAGGAGCGGCATCGGCTTAATGTATTTTGCAAAAAATGACGGGGTACTTTCGTGCCTGCTCAAAACTACTTGCGCGTCTATGGTATGTAAAAGCTGGGATTTAAGCTCGCGCTTGCGCGTCTCGCTCAGGTGGATGCTGGTTTTCAGTTGTGAGATTTTTTCGTGCAGGTCCATGTTATACCAATTTTCCCCTGATTTTACTTATTATCCTGTTTAATTGTACTGATATTACATTCGCGCTGGTACCCATTATTTCTGCAATGTCCTTAGGGTCCAGGTCGCTCACATATCTAAGGGCAAAAAGGTTCTGCTCTTCCGGCGAGAGCCGGGACACTTCCTCGCGCACCTCTCTTAGCCTAGCGCGGGATGATGGGTCGTAAGAACTTGCCGGATGTGGCGCTTCTTCGTTTTCCAGAATATCGTCCAAACGCTCTTCGCGTACTTTGCGTTTGTCATCGATAATCAGGTGAGTAGCAATGACATATAAAAGCGCGCGCTCGTTTTCTACGTTTTTCCCTTCTTCAAGGTACCGCCACATCTTGAGGAAAGCATCCTGCATCAGTTCTTCCGCTTTCGCTTCGTTATAGATACGGAAGAAACAATAGCGGTGGATCGCGTCCGCGTGTTCATCATAAAGCGCCGCGATCCTTTCTTTGTTTGCTTCCTGGTTATTATGGCGTCCCACAGTATTATTTCTTAACACGGCGCGCCAATCCCGGCGCTCTGCATTATTTATGTGTGGCTTAACGAAGTAAGAACCATGCGGCTAGAACAGCTACTGCAATACGGTACCAACCAAAGGCCTCGAAAGAATGCCTTGATATGAAATTAAGGAAGAATTTAACCGCCAGGATAGCCGCTATAAACGCGGTTACAAAACCGATCGCCAGTAAATAAATGTCCGCAGAGGAAAATGCGGCATGGCTCTCTAGTAAATCATAGCCGCTCGCGGCAATCATGGTTGGCACTGCCAACAAAAACGAGAATTCAACTATTGCTACTCGGCTCATGCCCATTAGCATTCCGGCAACAATTGTGGCGCCGGAACGGGATACGCCGGGGATTACAGCCACCGCCTGAGCCAGGCCCAATAGTGCCGCTTGCTTGTAAGACATTTGCCTTGCGTCAGTAATTATTCCCCGATCAATATGCAGGCGCTCAAAAAGTATTAGTGCCACGCCGAATACTATGAGCGTTATTATACTCACCGAAGGATGGACGAATAAAAATCCTTTAATGAATTTATAAAGAATGAAACCGATGATCGCCGTAGGCATGAAAGCGGCGGCAATCCGCTTGGCTGTTCCCCAATCTGTTAAAAGTTTCTTGAAGTACAACACCGCCACTGCGAGTATCGCACCTAATTGTATTATTATAGTAAAACTTTTTACGAAATCAGTTTCCGTTATGTACATCACCTGCGAAACGAGAAGCAGGTGCGCAGTGGAAGATATCGGCAGGAACTCGGTTATCCCCTCAACCAGCCCCAAGATTATACTTTGTATTATTGTCATAAAATAAAAATAAATTATTTACGGGCAAATTAATCTTCGATTAATTCTTTCTTGATTTCTTCGAATTCGTTTTCCGCGTCGGCCAGTTTCTTTTTTAATTCCTCAATAAGGCCGGCGCCTTCCCTCATTTGTCTTAATCCTTCTTCAACGTCTACTTCTTCTTGGGCTTCGAACCAGTCCACTATTTCTTCCAATCTTTTTAGTGCACTATTTAATTTCTTTTTCTCTTTAGCCATTTTATTTATTTAAAATTTAATTTAACTGTTTTTAGATTTGTCAGCTGGCTTGATCAGTACTTCTTCGACCACTGCCCCGACCTCCCCTTTCCCCACTTTTGCCCGGATCTTATCGCCACGCGAAACCTTACTAGCATCTTTTAAAACCCGCCCGCTATCGTCAAATATGATACTATATCCTAAACGCAAATTTCTTTCCGGGTTTACAGCCGCAAGGAACCGTTCATATTCCTCTATTTTACGTCCTGTCCTCATTATCGCATTACCGGCGGCACGCACAAGGTGGCCAACGCTTTCGCGATATGACCTGAACATCCCACTCAAAGCATTGGTAAGTACACTTCCGGCTCCGGATAGCATGGCCCGCCTTTTTACTAAAAGCGACTCAAGCCCATGCACAAGTTCCGCGGAGAGTAGCGGCAGGCCGGTTTTCAGAGAACTCCACGATGTGTTTACTAACATGGCTGCAATTGATGGCGTCGACGTTTCGTGGTCCGCAACCAAGCTTGCAATCGGCACGTCGCGATCATGGCCGATCCCGCAGATGGTCGGAATTTTCGATGCATAAATCGCGCGCGCAACGCGCTCGTTATTGAACGCCTGCAAATCTTCGAGCGATCCCCCGCCACGGATTACTACGACCACATCTAGCGAAAGCGTCGCGCTGTTTAGATAACGCACTCCTTCGCAAATTCCGGAAACGGCTTTGGCTCCCTCAACGCGCGTATCGTATAAAAAAACTTTGATTCCCAACGGCTCTAAATTTTTCCTAAAATCATCTATCGCCGCGCCCGTCTTGGAGGTAATCACTCCGATTCGCTCGATAAATTGCGGTAGCGGCCGCTTCTGCGCGAATAATCCTTCTTCTTCCAACTGCTTCTTTAATGCCTCGTAGGCGCGACGGAGCGTTCCCTCTCCTGCCAACTCTAGCGATTGCACCCGGAAACTGAATTTGCCGCGCGGCTTATATATATCCGCCCACCCTTTCACCTTAACGCTTTGCCCGTTTTCCAGCTGTACGCCCAATTGGCGGTAGGCATACGGGTTCAAGTAGCAGTTCAAAATCGCGCCTTCTTCATCTTTCAGGCAAAAATATGCGCCGGTCTGGTGCAGAGAAAAATCAGTAATCTCCCCGGCCACGATTGCGCACTCTTCACGCAGAAGTTCGTTTATATGGTCGAGGAAAGCAGATACTGTAAATACTTGCGGCTCCATAAATTAATAATGTGTGACGTTATATTAGTCCAAAGCTGTAATACTAGCAAAAACGTAGAAAATGCGAGACGCCCTATGAAAAACTGGCTATAATGACCGCCCGCGAATTAGAGACTGTCAGGAAAGAAACGGGCGATGGTTTTATCGCCGCAAGGGAAGATCTAAACGAAGGGCTTGAGGTGGTAAGAAAAGAATTGCGCGAGGAGATGCATCAAGGCTTCCAGATACTCATGAACCGCATGGACGCCGGGTTTTTGAGTGTCATGGATAACATCATCAAGGCGCGCCGGTAACCGTCAGGGCGGCTTCGTGTGAAGCCGCCCGCACAATTTTTTGACAATTCCCCTGGTTTCATCTACTATATCCACGTCCTATTCAACTTCCAAACTCCCATAGAGAAGGCACGCATAAACAACGAAATAACCGCCAGCGAGCTTAGAATTATAGGCGCGCAAGGCGAAAACCTCGGTGTGATGTCACGGGAAGAGGCTCTCCGATTGGTGCGCCCAGGAGAAGGATTGGATCTTATTTTAATCGCCCCAGGAGCCAAACCGCCGGTAGCCCGGATAATGAGCTACGACAAATTCCGCTACGAACGGGAAAAGGCGTATAAAAAAGAGAGGTTGGCCCAAAAGGCAGGCGGAGTAAAACGGGTACAGCTTTCGGCACGGGCGGCGCAAAACGACCTCCTAGTCAAGGTTAAAAAACTGGAAGAATTCCTTGAGGAAGGCCGTCCGGTAGAAGTATTCCTCCGTTTGCGCGGACGCGAAAAAGGCATGAGGGACTGGGCGGAAAGCAAAATGC
Source organism: Candidatus Liptonbacteria bacterium (assembly GCA_043809165.1). Classification (GTDB taxonomy): domain Bacteria; phylum Patescibacteriota; class Minisyncoccia; order UBA6257; family 2-01-FULL-56-20; genus MHLB01. The sequence continues at coordinate 399 of JAZDEB010000016.1, read as the reverse complement.
GCGAGTTCTTTAAGATGATCAAAGTTGAATACAAAATGGTAACCCCGCCCAAATTCGGCGGACAAGGATACCTGGCACAGATCGTAAAAAAATAAAAACATGCGAAAAAGCATTTCAAAACGAATCCGCATCACCAAGCGCGGAAAAATAGTAAGGCGGTCAATGGCCGTGGACCACGCCCGTACCAGGAAAAGCACGAGCAATATCCGCGGCAAGAGGAAATCGCGCGGATTGAGTGGCATGTCGATACAAACTCTATCAAGCTAAACCATGTCCAGAGTAAAAAGAGGAGTAATCGCCCATAAGCGGCGTGAAAAAGTTTTAAAACAGACCAAGGGCTTCAAATGGGGCTGCAAATCCAAGGAGCGCGCTGCCAAAGAAGCATTGCTCCACGGGCTC
>JAZDEB010000015.1:0-2658 GCA_043809165.1 Candidatus Liptonbacteria bacterium | reverse complement strand
CGATCAGCTCACCGATGGCCAATTTGATTGTTGATGTTGGCGGAGGAACAACGGACATCGCAGTTATATCCTTGAACGGCACCGTTGTTTCAAAAACAGTAAAAGTTGCAGGAGACCGCTTTAATGAAGAAATCGTGAAATTCATCCGTGAAGAATTTAAATTGTTTATTGGCGAGCAGACGGCGGAAATGGCAAAGATTGCAGTTGGTTCCGCCATACCGTTCGACGAACGTATGGAAGTGGCTATCCGCGGAAGGGACGTGAGTACCGGCTTGCCTAAAGAAGTGGTTGTAAAAAACATCCACATCCGTGCTGCGCTGAATAAATCATTGCGCTCAATCGTAGAATCTATTTTGGAAGTGATCGAATTGACGCCGCCGGAATTGGTGGGCGACATGTTGAAGCAGGGAATTTGCCTGTGCGGAGGCGGGGCAATGCTCCGCGGCATAGACAAGCTAATCGAAAAAGAAACATCTATCGAAATAAAAGTTGCCGGCGACCCGCTTACATCCGTAGTCCGCGGCTTGGGCCAAATGGTGGACGACTTCGAAAAACACCGCCCATTGCTCGATAACCCTCTAAAACCGCTAACCATCACCCTCTAAAAACCATGAAGGAGCAATGGATGTTTATAGCGCTCATTGCAATTTGCCTGTTGGTTACTGTTTTTTACCCGTCTCTGGGCTGGCTCATTAGGGATTCTCTTTACATGAATACGGCGGCAAATGTTTCCGATGAGGAACTGTTGCGTTCGAACCAGGCGCTATTGGCGCAGGTTGCCGTATTAACATCTGCGCAAAAAGAAGTTCCCAATAAAAATGACGCATATGTTTCGGCTTTCGTTTATTCCCGCTATCCGTTCAATTATAAAAATGAAGTTTTGGTAAGTGCCGGCGGAGCGGACGGCGTACACGAAGGGGACTTGGCAGTCGTGCCTATCGCGAGCGCAGCAATGTCCGAACAAGCCAATGACAATGGGACATTCAGAGGAGTATTACTTGGCAAGGTGCGCCAGGTGTTCAATGATTCCGCGCTCGTTGAAACTGTTTATGACAAGGACTTTGAAAGCGCCGTGCGCATTGGCGCCGAAGGCATTGATTCTTTGCTTAAAGGCGGTACAACCCCGCGCCTTACGCTTATCCCTCCGCGCGCGAACGTAAAGCAGGGGGATATTGCATATACTGCATCTTCAAACGGCCCATACGGGATTCCGGTCGGGAGTGTAGATAAAATTAGCATGGCTACTGATAAGGTATTCGATGAAGCCACCTTAAATATGGGTTATGACGTTAACCGCATTACCATTGTGTATCTTATAAAGACCAGCGGGACACGTTAATAAATCGCATAAAATGTTTGACATAAAAAGATTTATTTTATTTTTATTGATTCTTATAGCGGCCATCGGGATCCAATTAAGGAGCGGCCAAATTTTAGGGTGGAATATTGATACAGTAATAGCGGCATTGCTGGTGTTCGCCCTATGGAGCCAGCTTGCCGAACAAATACTCCTTATATTACTTTCCATATTCCTCTTAAACTGGCACCCCGGTTTTTCTCCGGAAATGATTTTCTTCGCGCTTTATCCGCTTTTCTTCTATTTGCTGCATCCATATTTGCCCGTGCGCCGCAGGATAGCTATACCACTCACAATCATGATCGGAATTTTAGGTTTTTATTTGCTTGTTGCCGGAACATCTGTTGTTGCGTACAACTCATTCTTGTGGAAAGATGAAGCCGTAAGCACGGCCTTCGGCTTATTCCTTTTTTACCTGCTCCAGTTAATCTACGAGAAGAGGGGCGGGGATCGCCACGGCGCGCTTTATGCTCTACCTAGATGACCGAATACGAAGTTGCATTTGAAGAATCCCTAAGCGACACCTGGGACAACGAGGGCAAGGACGTTTACGAGGTCCCTTTGGACGACCGTCCGCTCCGCGTCGTGGGGTATCTTGTGGTTTTTATCGGCGTGATTATTACCGGGCAATTGTTCTACTTGAATATCTTCCGCAATGGGTTTTATGCCCCGCGCGCCGAGGCAAACCTTGGCTATGCGGAAACAGTTCCCGCGGCGCGCGGGGTGATTATCGACAGGAACGGCATGGTTCTTGCTGAAAACAAGGCGGTGTTCACTGCGCTTTTGGACCTCCGCCAGTTCCTCAAGCAAAACGAACTAACCAAGCCAACCCTTGATGCCATTTCCAAAACTTTGGGAATGCCCTCCGAAGAAGTGTGGAGCCGTATCCACGAACGGGACTTGGAGCGCTCACTTGATCCAATCGTGCTCGCCGAAGACATTTCGCAAGCGCAGGCGGTTGCGATCCGCGATGCAAAACTGCCGACCTTGCGCGTAGAAAATGCCTTCGAAAGAAGTTATCCTGATGGTTCGGTGTTTTCGTCGTTGCTTGGCTATGTTGGTTTGGCCACAAAAGACGATTTAGCCGCAAGCCCGGACATGAGCAGCCGCGAAACCGTAGGCAAGGCAGGATTGGAAAAAGAATATAATTCCACGCTTCGCGGCGCGGCGGGCGTGCACCTTACTCTTCGCGATGCAAAAGGGAATTATCTTGGCGAAGAAGATGAAAAATTGCCCGAATCGGGTCCTGTTATCAAGACGACGATAGACGGGGAGCTTCAAAAATATTTTTATGACCGTTT
>JAZDEB010000014.1:0-8915 GCA_043809165.1 Candidatus Liptonbacteria bacterium | reverse complement strand
TGGTATACGAAATCCACCGGCTCATCTGGAACTACAACAACCGGAGGATTCATTCCGCACTCAAGATGCCGCCCGCATTGTTCGCAGATCGCTACCAAAAATTCTCAGAAAAAGTGTCTTAACTTTGGGGGTATTGACACCATTTTAGTTATAATAGCACGACATTAAAGCATAGTATCGGGGCGACCTTTGCCCCATGATTCCAGGGTACCCCTTATTTTTCCAGTCACTCCTGCATGTCCCCAAGGCGGAGATATCAAAACCTATCAAAGAGATTAAAAGAGTTTTAAAAAACGGAGGAATATTCGGGCTCGGCATGTGTCGAAAAATCACCTTAATTTCATTGCTCAAAAAGCAAAAAACTAACGATTAACTTCCACGCCTCGCCGCGGGAAATTTACGAGTCAGTCAAATGCTATAATTACTGTAATATTCATAATTAAATTTTTATGCACATTTCTTTGCGTGCGGAAAAAGCGGCAATAACCGCTCTAGGTGTTGCCGTTTTGGCCGTCGCCGGCCTTACTTTACTCTATCTGCATAAGGCACTACCTGCTAAAGCCGGACAGGTTACTAACTCACTAACGATTACTTGTGATCCAATAACTCCAAAGGCGATATTAAACTGGGGGACATATTCCGGCGCGAATTCTAATGGCGTGCAGCGCGGACATACTCCGATATCTGCCAGCGAGAACAGCAAATACCAATGCGCCACTTATTGGTGTTTTATGCCGAATAACGGCTGGTTGTATACGTATACCGACACAGATTTGCTTCCTGATATTACATATGAATACCGGGTGAAATATACGGGCGTGGATTATTCAAATAGCGTATATTGTAATACTAAACTTGGGACTGCTCCAATAGTTGAGACCTATCCGGCTACCAGCATGACGGCGCAGGGTGCAACTTTGCACGGCGATGTTATACCGTCCGGATATGCAACAGATGCCTGGTTTGAGTATGGTACAACCCAGATGATGGGTTCGGCTACAGTCCACCAGAGTATCGGTTCGAGCACCACGGACGTTACCAGTTTGAGCGTACCGATTGACGGCCTTAACCCATTAACACAGTACTATTTTCGCGTTGTGGCTTCCAACAAAGAAGGTACTACGCCTGGTTCGAATTATGCATTCACTACAACAAGCAACGTTGTTACACCCTCGTCTACGGTGGGGACAGCACCTAAGGCAGTAACCCGGGCAGCGCAAAACATAACCCAGAACGCCGCTACATTAGAAGCGCAAGTAACGCCAAGCGGTTTGAATACTACTGTTTGGTTCGAGATAAGCGGCGGTGGTGCAAGCCGCCAATCCTCGCAAACTAGCGCAGGATCAGGCAATTCGGTTTCGTCTGTTTCAATACCAATATCAGGACTTTCTCCGGGAACGACGTATTCTTTTTACGTGGCTGCGTCAAATTTAATCGGATCAAGCCGCGGTAGCGCGTTGACATTTACCACTCAAAGTGCGGCTTCGGATACTTCATCAACTCCGCCACTGCCAAAGCCGACATTCACGATTTCTCCTACGGCAAAAAGCGTAATGGAGGGCAGCTCGGCGCAGTTTACTGCCTGGTATGATCCGGATGGGCCGGGTTCACAGCAGAAGCAGGATGTGACCGCCGATGCTGTATGGTCTGTAGTAAGCGGGGGAGCAGCAGCGTCGAACCAGGGTAAATTCATTGGGACGAAAACCGGGACGGCAACATTAGGCGCTGCATATAAAGATTTGTCCGCAAGAGCAACCCTCAATATTACAAAATTCCAGGGAGTGCCGTTTGTAAAGACATTAGCTTCGTCAAACCGAACGCCCACATCTTTCAGTATGAACGGCGCAGTAAATCCGAATGGCCTGAGAGCCTCGGCATGGTTTGAGTACGGATCCACCAGGAGCTTAGGCAAATCAACTGCGGCTAAAAATGTGGGCGACAGCACAACGCCTACGCAATTTACTTTCTCTTTATATGACCTTCAGGCTGGTGTCCGTCTTTATTATCGAATAGTTGCAAAAAACAGTATCGGTACGAAGCATGGCGCAATAATCAATGCACAATCCGACGAAAGTGCAACTCTTGTGATCGTTCCCACATCTTCTACGCCGAAAATTGGCGATTCACTTACTTTCACTGCGTTGTATGATCCGGATGGAGCCGGCTCGTCTTCTGCAAGGGACGTTAGCAAGGATGCTATTTGGATTTCGTCCGCGAACGGCATAGCCATGCATAAAGGAGGCGGCATATTCATGGTGCTCGGGTCCGGTGATGCCGAGTTAAACGTTTATTATAATCCGCAGGGTCCGATATCCAGCTTGCTCGACCTGGAGAACTTGAATACAAGCACAACGGTGCACGTGGCAAGCGGTGGATCGGGTGAGAATATCCCCAAAACCGGTGAGGCGGTAGATATCACCACGGATAGCGCAGTCCTGAACGGTTCCATTCCGGTTTCCGAAGAGCCCCTTAGGATATGGTTTGAATATGGACAGTCGGATGCTTTCGGTTCCTCGACGGAGCAGGTTACAGTTGATCCTGCAGCAGATCGGAATGTCTCAACTACCATAACCGGCTTAAACTCCGGATCAAAATATTATTTCCGGATCGTAACCCGCAAAGGGTTTGCGGATTTAACCGGCGGACAAGCCGCAATGTTCACTACTTCTTCACGCACACTGCAAGCGGTCCTCATTGTCCTGGGAGTCATGATATTAGCCGCCGCGCTGGTTCTTGGTGGATATTTTGCCTGGCGGTGGTATAAGGGAAGAGGAGGTTTTCACGAGGAGCTTCCCGTACACGAATGAAAACGCAAACATCATGGGGCGGCGTTGCTGATTAGTATGACGAGCTCTTAGAGGAAAATGCGAGTACGTACCAGAAAGAAGTAATTTTGCCGAACTTGACGCGGCTAATGGGTTTTGGCCCGGCAAAGCAAAAAAAGACAGGCGCCCAAAAAGAAATTGTGCTGGACCTTGCCTGTGGCCAGGGTTTTTTCTCGCGCGCTTTTGCCGGATACGGAGCGCAGGTGATCGCTGTAGACATTTCGGAAGAGCTGGTAAATATTGCCAAAACTAAAGACGTGCGGGGGATTGAATATCATGTGGCGTCCGCAGACAAGCTGGATTTTATAAACGAGAGGATCATTAATAAGACTGTAATAGTCCTAGCTGTGCAAAATATAGAAAACCTGCATGGCGTATTTGGCGAATGTGCACGCGTACTTGCCCCGCGCGGGAAAATCTATATAGTTTTGAACCACCCCTGTTTCCGCGTCCCCGGAGCGAGCGCCTGGGGATACGACGAGAAAGAAAAAATACAGTATAGGCGCATAGACGGGTATTTAAGCGAACGGCGCGAAAAAATAAAAATGCGTCCGGGGGCGGCTCCGGAGTTGCATACCATAAGCTTCCACCGTCCTTTGCAGTTTTATGCGAAGGGGTTGGAAAAATCCGGGTTTGCGATAACGCGAATAGAAGAGTGGAACTCGCATAAGGTGAGCGAGCCGGGGCCGCGGGCCGAAGCGGAAAACCGCGCCCGCAAGGAAATTCCGCTTTTTATGATGATCGAAGCGACAAGCCGTGAAAATTAGCCGTCTTCCTATCGTATGATATACTTCGGCCGATGGTGGATCCCAAGGGTCCGCTGGGGCCATATCTGCACCTATCTTCATGACCATAGACGCGATTACTGTTCGCGATCTCACTAAGCGCTACAAGCGGAGTGAGCATAATGCAATAGACCACATTTCTTTTTCTGTACACGAAGGGGAGTTTTTCGCGTTGCTTGGCCCGAACGGGGCAGGGAAGACGACCACCCTCTCAATCTTGACAACAACACTTTCCAAAACCTCCGGAGAGGTCCTGATAGCCGGCCATGATTTGGACAGGTACCCGCATGCCGTAAGAAGGTCAATCGGAGTAATGTTCCAGGGCCACAGCTTGGACGACCTGTTGACTGCGGAAGAAAATATACGCATGCACGTTGCTCTTTATGGTGCGTATCCGTTCAGGCCGTTCTTCGGCGCCATGCCGAGGCCGTATCGAAGGCGGTTAATGGAGCTGGCGGCGATGGTCGGCTTGGAAAACAACATGTTTGAGCTTACGGCCAAATTTTCCGGCGGGATGAAGCGCAAGCTGGAGGTAATCCGAGCATTGATCCATAAGCCGAAAATTTTATTTCTCGATGAACCAAGTACAGGATTGGATCCGGTTAGCCGCAAGGCGATATGGGATTATATACACACTATCCGCGAGCGGGACAAAGTAACCGTATTTTTGACGACTCACTATCTGGACGAAGCCGAAGCAGCGGACCTGGTGTGCATAGTAAACCACGGGAAGATAATGCTTAAGGGTACGCCGGAAAATCTAAAAGAAAAATTGCTGGATAAAAAATTGGAGATTGACGCCGAGAATAAGGACGCCCTGCGCGCAGAATTATACAGGAAGAAAATCCGTTTCAGCGAAGACAAGCATTTTATAGTTCCGCTTGTGCGGGCAAATGCGCAGAAAATAATTTCCTCGATTAAGACACCGCTTACCCTGGTGAAGACAGAGAGCCCTACGCTAGAGGAAGCGTATATACAAATTATAAAAAATGGCCGTAATCATTAATGAATTGAATTGCATATTCGCGCTGGCTTACCGCGAGGTATTGCATTTTTCCCGTGAAAAAGCGCGCATTGTAGTCACATTCATCTTCCCGGTGGTCTTGATAGGGATTTTAGGAGTGGCCATGCAATCAAATTTGAGCAAGGCTGCCGGTTACAGTTTTATTACATTTGCATTTACCGGAGTGCTTGGTCAGATCCTTTTCCAGAATACTGCGCTTGGAGTGCTTTCTTTAAAGCGCGAGCGTGGAGTAGACATGACACAGGAAAATTTCGTGGCGCCGGTGTCCCGCGTTTCGATAATATTGGGGAAGATTATCGGTGAATCTGTTGTAGCCCTGGCACAATGCGCGGGCGTAGTGATATTCGGCCTGATAATAAACATACCTATTTCTGTAGGGCAATTGATTGCGTTGCTCCCAACTGCGCTTGCTATCTGCTTATTGGGGGGCGCCTTCGGCTTGTTCGTACTTTCACAAATAAAAGGCGAGCGCGGCGTTGAACAGGTATTCCCATTATTAATAGTTCCGCAGATATTTTTAGGCGGAGTAGTGAGCCCGATCAAACACTTGCCGTTCTATATTTGGATCATTTCCCGGCTTACCCCGATGACTTACGCAGTTGATGCTGTGCGCACCATTTTCTATCGTAACTTACCAGAATTCGACAGCGTTGTGCTTTATAGCACCAGGCACGATCTTTTGGCTACCTTTTTGTTCTTCCTTTTGTTCATGATTGCCGGGACGTATTTGTTCGTAAAAGGGGAGAGGGACAGGTAGCCCGGGCGGCTATCAGGCATTGATTTCTATGGCCCAAAAAGGCCTTTAATTTTGCCCCGAACTATGCTATAATGAACCCGCACCGGAAGTGCGTTTTTTGTTGAAATTACTGGCATTTTAGGGGTTATCCGGACACATGTAATGGCCAAAGACAATAAAAAGGAGAATAAAGAAAAAGGAGGCAATTCTTCGTACGGTGCGAAAGATATTTTCGTACTCGAAGGTCTTGAGCCGGTAAGGAAGCGTCCGGGCATGTACATCGGTTCCACTGGTGTTGACGGCTTGCACCATTTGGTTTGGGAAGTTGTTGACAATTCGATTGACGAAGCCATGGCCGGGCATGCGCGGCACGTAACCGTTGAGCTTTTGCCGGAAAACATGGTGGCGATCACGGATGACGGCCGCGGTATCCCGATAGATTTCCATCAGCAAACAAAAAAATCCGCACTTGAAACAGTGCTTACTACACTCCATGCCGGCGGCAAGTTCGGCGGCAATGGTTATAAGGTCTCTGGCGGTTTGCATGGAGTAGGTGTTTCGGTGGTGAATGCACTTTCGGAATATATGCGCGTAGAAGTGCAGCGTGAAGGGGGATTATTCGTGCAGGAATATGTCCGTGGCGCGCCCAAAGCGAAGGTCAAAAAAATTGCGGGAAGCAAACTTACCGGCACAAAAGTTATTTTCTCTCCGGACCCGCAGGTTTTCCAGACGATCGAATTCAATGACAAGAAAATCATAGACCGTTTGCGACAGCAGGTGTATCTAACCAAAGGACTGCGCATGACATTCATAGACCGCCGCGCAGGCAGCCCTAAATTTTACAGTTTCTACTTTGAGGGAGGATTACGTTCATTCGTTAAACATTTGGCGCACGGCGACAAGTCTCTCCAGGAAGAAATCTTTCACGTGCATCGTACCGAATCGGGTATTGAAATAGAAGCAGCCTTTATTTTTATAGACGACATTGAAACCAAGGAGTTAAGCTTTGCGAATAACATCAACACGCCTGACGGCGGCATGCACCTTACCGGCTTCCGCTCTGCCTTAACGCGTTCGGTTAATAATTACGCCCGCCAGGAAGGATATTTAAAGGAAAAAGACGAGAACCTTACAAGCGATGATACTCGCGAGGGGCTGGTTGCTGTTGTTTCTGCTCGCCTGCCGGAACCGCAATTTGAAGGGCAAACCAAAAACCGTTTAGGGAACCCGGAAGCGCGCACTGTTACAGAAACAATAATCAACGAGGCACTCAAGGAATTTTTGGAAAAGCACCCGCAGGAAGGGCGGCATATCATAGAAAAAGTAATCCTTGCCTCTAAAGCCCGCCTGGCGGCCAAAGCGGCCAAAGACACGATTTTACGCAAAGGCGCCCTGGAAGGATTAACCTTGCCGGGCAAGCTGGCCGATTGCAGCTCGAAGAACGCGGAAGAATCGGAATTGTTCCTCGTGGAAGGAGAATCTGCAGGTGGCTCGAGCAAGATGGCACGCGATCGCCGTACCCAGGCAATTCTTCCGGTGAAGGGCAAAATTTTGAATGTTGAAAAAGCGCGCTTGGACAAAATGCTGGCCAACCAGGAAATCCGTTCGTTGGTAATAGCGCTTGGCACCGCGATTTCAGAAAACTTCGACTTGTCCAAGCTGCGCTATCACAAAATTGTTTTAATGAGCGACGCAGACGTTGACGGCGCGCACATCCGCACCCTATTCCTGACGCTCTTCTATCGGTATTTCCGGCCGATAATCGAAGGTGGCTATCTATATATTGCCACGCCGCCGCTTTTCCGCGTGCAGTCGGGTAAAGAAATAAAATATGCTTTTGACGAAGCCGAGAAGGATAAGATCATAAAAGAAATTTTGGCGGCGAAAGCCGAGAAGGCAAAAGGGAAAAAAGGCGCAAAGGATTCCGCAAAAAACGAAGCTGCTGCGGAGGGTGAAGAAAATATAAATTCTTCATCGGCTGAAACTGAAGCTACCGATGCCAGCGAAGGAGGAGAGAAGATACAGGGTATAAGTATCCAGCGCTACAAGGGTCTCGGTGAGATGAACCCGTCGCAGCTCTGGGAAACAACCATGAATCCAGAGAACCGCATCTTGAAGCAAGTAGACATTGACGACGCCGAGGAAGCCGACCGCTTATTCGATATATTGATGGGCGACCAGGTGGAGCCGCGCAAGCAGTTCATCCAGATGCACGCCAATACAGTGCAAAACCTGGACGTGTAGGCAATAGCTTCGGCAAGCCTGTGGCGCCTTGCATTTTCGCGTTTCGGCTGTTACAATGGCTCGTAATTCGCGGCCTTAAGTCAAGTCCGCGGGAGATAAAGAAAAATGATAGAAAAGATAAAGCATTTTTTCGAGGAAGCACGGGTTGAGTTCCGGCACGTAAACTGGCCCACGCGCAACGAGGCTATCCGCCTTACCGCTGTCGTGATCGGGCTTTCTGTAGGTGTAGCCCTATTTTTATACGCATTTGATTCTCTGTTCACTTACGGGCTAAAGTATTTCATCCAAACATTTATCGCACGCGCATAACCCAACATGGCAGAAGAAGCACAGGTACCCAAAACATCTAATGTTCGCGCGTGGTATGCAGTCCATACTTACGCCGGATACGAAGAAGCTGTTGCGCGCTACCTGAAGCAGCGCGTTGAGTCGCTTTCCATAGAAGACAAGATCTTTAATATTGTTGTTCCGAAAGAGAAGCGCATAAAAGTAAAAGGGGGCAAGCGCCACACTGTGGAAGAAAAAATCTATCCTGGATATGTACTGGTTGAGATGATCCTTGCGGAAGATTCGTGGTACGTGGTCAGGAACACTCCGCGGGTAACCGGGTTTGTGGGCACGGATAATACCACGCCAACCCCGCTTTCCAAGGAAGAAGTTGATTCGCTCCTGTCCCGTATGGGCCAAACCGAGACCAAGTTCAACGTGGATCTCTTGGTGGGCGATTTGGTTAAGATCACAGATGGCCCGTTTAAGGACTATGACGGCAAGGTTGCGGAGATTGATGAGGACCGCGGCCGCGTGAAAGTGCTGGTGCCGATTTTCGGACGCGATACTGCAGTGGACTTGGACTCACTTCAGGTACGAAAGGTATAGGCGGGAGCCCTGTTGGGACTTGTTGCCACGGCAGCGTTCAAAAATCCCAAACAGGGCTCCCGTAAACAATTTGCACTGAACGAATCAATGTGCTATAGTATTTTCGCTTAAAACAATGGCCAAAGAAGTAAAGACAACACTAAAATTGCAGATAGAAGCCGGCAAAGCCAACCCTGCGCCGCCAATCGGTCCGGCCCTGGGCCAGCACGGCGTAAACATCTCCGAATTCTGCAAACAGTTTAACGAAGCTACCAAAGAAATGATGGGCGACGTGGTTCCGGCGGTACTCACTATCTATGTTGATCGCAGTTTCACGTTCATCTTGAAGACCCCTCCGGTAGCCGCGCTTTTGAAGAAAGCGGCCAAAATCGAGAAGGGTGCGGCTAATCCTCTGAAGATTAAGGTGGGCAAGGTTTCTAAAGACG
>JAZDEB010000013.1:0-7550 GCA_043809165.1 Candidatus Liptonbacteria bacterium | reverse complement strand
CCACGGTGCGGCCATGACGGTTCAACGGAGAATCGGACACCAGCCGCGGAGCGCCGCCGTTACGGGTGCACGGGTGGATGCGTGAGTCGAGACGCCAGCACTGGTTTACGCGGGCTAGCTGACCATATAGGTCGTCGAACTGGTCGCCGTCGCCGCATCCGACCAGGATCACGCCGCGCTCCAGACGGAGGCGGTCGCTACAAACATTTTCGAGGATGTTGAAGAAGCGCAGGGTTTCGAACCACCGCGCGTCGATGGACGAGAGTTCCAAAATTCCCCCTTGGTTGTGTTACGTCCACACAGACAAAGAACTATGACCGGGTTTAATGTTTAGATAAACCCGAACCGGCATATTCTAATACTTATTTTTTCATTCGTCAATCTAATTTTATCAGGATTTTATCGATGCCATCTTACGATGTTCTGATGATAAAAGAATTTGATGCTTGGAATATCGAAAAGAAAAGAGTTCACGCTTTAAAGCCGGTGCCGTATTTTTATGAACGAGAGATATGGTGGTGTGCGCTCGGCGTGAATGTCGGTGACGAAGAAGATGGCAAACACGAAAAGTTCGAAAGGCCAGTTCTTATTTTCAGGATGTTTAATAAACACCTGATATGGATTATTCCTCTTACGACCAAGCATCGTGCTGGCGCATACTATTATTCCTGGTGCTATGACGGTGCAGTGTATGCGGCTATGCTCTCTCAATTGCGTTTAGTGAGCACTAAAAGGTTGCGTCGCAAGATATACATGCTTCCGGGGGAATGTTTTAGGGTAATCAGAGATAAAACAAGAGCCCTAATATAACAACACCCCTTGAAAGAGGTGTTGTTATATTTACTTTAATAAAACGAAAGGAATCTTGCGATCCCAGTCTCGGAGGCCGAAGCCAATTTGTAACTTAATTATCGCCGAGCAGAAAATTTTGTCAAACGCTTTGTTCTACTGCGCCGCCTCGTCAACCAAAAGTTTTGCCTGGTTTTCTTCGTTCACCTCCAGGAATCCGGATTTTACCGGCACAAAATGTTCCTGGTTTTTTATGTCTATTATTTTAATGACACCTTCGGCGAGCGCGGTGATTAGCGGGCGATGGTGGTCCAGAACCGTAATCTCGCCGTCAACGGTCTTCAAATTAACTTCTTTTATTTCTCCTTCGAAGAGAATGCGTTTTAGCGAATATACGGCTGCTTTCATATTTATGCAGTGTTCCGCACTTCCTCGATGCCGCCTTTCAGGTAGAAGTTCTCTTCCGGCAAATCGTCGTAGCGGCCTTCCAAGATTTCTTTGAAGCCGCGGATCGAATCCTCGCGCTTTACGAATTTTCCGGCGCGCCCGGTGAATGTTTCGGCGACGAAGAACGGTTGCGAGAGGAAGCGCTGTATTTTACGCGCACGGTCCACGATCTTGCGGTCGCCTTCGGAAAGTTCTTCGATGCCCAGGATGGCGATGATATCCTGCAACTCTTTATAACGCTGCAATGTCTTTTGCACTTCGCGGGCTACATCGTAATGTTCGCGGCCTACAATTTTCGGGTTCAAGGCGTTCGAAGTTGACGCTAAGGGGTCCACTGCCGGGTATATGCCGATTTCAGTCAGGGCGCGGGACAGAACAATAGTGGAATCCAAGTGGCTGAAAGTTGTTGCTGGTGCCGGGTCGGTGATGTCGTCCGCCGGTACATACACTGCCTGTATGGAAGTGATAGAGCCCTTGCTGGTGGAAGTGATGCGCTCCTGGAGTTCAGCCATTTCCGATGCCAGAGTTGGCTGGTAGCCCACTGCCGAAGGCATGCGCCCAAGGAGAGTGGATACTTCGGAGCCGGCTTGAGAAAACCTAAAGATATTATCAATGAAAAGTAAAACGTTGCGGCGCTCTTCGTCGCGGAAATATTCGGCCATAGTGAGTGCGGTAAGAGCCACGCGTGCGCGGGCACCAGGGACTTCGTTCATTTGTCCGAATACCAAGGCGGTCTTCTTGAGAACTCCGGACTCTTTCATGTCGCGGTATAAATCGTTTCCTTCACGGGAGCGTTCACCTACGCCGGCGAATACCGACACGCCGCCGGATTCCTCGGCCACGTTACGGATTAGCTCCTGGATGAGAACTGTTTTGCCTACGCCTGCGCCGCCGAAGAGGCCGACTTTGCCTCCTTTAATGAATGGGGCGAAAAGGTCAATAACTTTAATGCCGGTTTCGAATACTTCCGTTTTAGTGGACTGTTCGGTGAACGGGGGAGCGCTGCGGTGAATCGGGAGGTGCTTGTCGAATTTAGTCGCAGTTTCGTTATAGGTGTTTCCGCGCACGTCAAAAATATTTCCGAGCGTCTCGGGACCTACTGGAACTTCGATCATTTTCCCGGAATCCTTCACTTCCATGCCGCGTTTCAAGCCGTCGGTGGATTCGAGCGCGATTGCGCGGACACGCCCCGGTTCCAAGTGTTTTACCACTTCGAGCAGGATCTCGCGCCCTTCAAGCGGGACAAAAAGCGCGTTGTACACCGAAGGCATGGTGTTTTTTTCGCCGAAAGCCACATCTACGACCGGACCGATTATTTGAGTGATTGTACCTTTGTTCATGTTTGATATTATTTTATTTTTATTGATTAATTAGACGAAGTAGAAAATATGTTTCTTGGAACATAGCCTTTATTTAGAGTGCCCTGACGGGCGACACTAAGGATCCCCTGCCAGCCCAATGTTCCAAGAAACATATTTTCTACTTCGTTGATTATTTCCATATAGATAAAATTATTTTAAAGATTCTGCGCCGGCAGTGATTTCTAAAATTTCTCTGGTAATGACTGCCTGGCGCGACTTGTTGTAAAGAATCGCCAGCCTGTCGCCGAGATCTCTTGCGTTATCGGAAGCGCTCTTCATGGCCATGCGCCGCGCGGCGTGTTCGGAGGCGTTGGCTTCGAGTACTAAATGGTAGATTTCCATTACCACCAGATGCTCGGCAATGTTTTCCAGAATCGCTTCCGGGGTGGGTTCTATTATATATTCAGCTGCTTCGCGGGTGAGCTTGACCCGTTCCTTGGGATCGGACAAATCTTTTTTACGGAAAAGGGGAATGTCGTGCTGTTTAACCAACTCGGCGAATCGTCCGGATTCGGGGACTATTTCTTTTGCGGTACGCACCAGCGAATCCAAAGTGGCCGGAAGTATCTGGCGCACCAGAACCTCCTGGCGGAGAGCACTGCGGAAGTGGGTTGAAACGGCGACCACGCGATCCCACTTACCCTCGCGGAATCCCTTTATTAATAATTTAGAAAGAGGTTCGACTTCTGCAATGGTGGTGTAATCTCCGAAGCGGATAAATTTTTTATAAAGACGGAAGTTCTTTTCCAAATATGCGGCGGCTTTCTGCCCAACGCCGATAAAATGATGGTCGTCGGCACCATCGCCCGCGCCGTCGCCGGAACCGGTGGCGGAAACATTATTCTGTTTTGAATATTTGTCGAACGCGCGGATCACCGCGCTATTGAACGATCCGGCCAGACCCTTGTCAGAAGTAACTACCACATATGCAGTTTTCTTCCCTTCGCGCGTTTGTAGGAGGGGAGGAAGCGGCACGTGCGTGAGCCGGGTGATGTTTGAGAGCAAATCCAAAGCTGCAAATACGTAAGGGCGTGAAGACAGGGCGATTTCCTGGCTCTTGCGCATTTTAGTCGCAGAGACCAGCTCCATGGCCTTGGTGATCTGGTTGATATTATGCACGCCCTTCAGGCGCATTTTTAAGCTTTGCAAAGATTCCATATTTAATGTTGATTGTCGCGAAGAGAAAATACGAATTCCGAATTGTTGGGTTGGCGGGGGGTCATTAGTGTTGCCCGAAGGGCACTATAAACAGGGCACAATTCGGAATTCGTATTTTCTCTTCGCGTATTCATTATTGATTAAGGAATTTAGCGATGGCTGATTTTAATTTCTCTTCCACTTCGGTTGTGAGCTCTCCACTCTCGCGGATTTTCGAAAGAATATCTGCGTCATGGAGTTTTTCCAGATATTCAACGTATGCGGATTGTTTTGCCTGTATGTCTGCAACTGGAATACTCGAGAAATATCCGTTCAAGATCGCATAAAATACTACAACTTGTTTCTCGACCGGGATCGGTTTCAAGTCCTCCTGTTTAAGCGATTCCGTGGAGGCCTGCCCTTCGCGGATCCTTTTCTGCGTGGCTTCGTCCACGTCCGATGCAAACTGTACGAATGCGGCCAGCTCGCGGTATTGGGCGAGGGTCAAGCGCAAGCGTCCAGCCACTTTCTTCATGGCTTTGGTTTGTGCCGACGATCCTACGCGCGATACGGAGAGACCCACATTAACCGCAGGGCGGATACCCTGATTGAACAAATCTGTTTCCAAGAAAATTTGTCCATCGGTGATCGAGATTACGTTTGTGGGAATATATGCGGTGATGTCACCCAACTGTGTTTCAATAATCGGCAGTGCGGTTAAAGATCCGCCGCCTTTTTCCTGGGATAATTTTGCGGCACGTTCAAGCAAGCGGGAGTGCAGATAGAACACGTCGCCCGGATATGCCTCGCGGCCCGGCGGGCGGCGGAGCAAGAGTGAAATTTGACGGTATGCCCAGGCGTGCTTCGAAAGATCGTCGTAAATTACCAATGCGTCCTCGCCTTTGTCGCGGAAGTATTCGCCGATCGATGCGCCGGCAAGCGGGGCAAGGTACCACATGGAAGCGGGGGACGATGCCGACGCGGAAACAATCACAGAATATTCAAGCGCGTTATTTTTGCGCAAAGTTTCCACGATTGTGGCGATCTTGGATTCTTTTTGTCCGATGGCTACGTACACGCAAGTCGGCGTGCGGCGGGCCTTGTCGAACTGCTGGTTGATAATAGTATCGATTGCAATTGCCGTTTTTCCGGTCTGGCGGTCGCCGATTATCAGCTCGCGCTGGCCGCGGCCGATCGGGATCATCGAGTCGATGCTTTTTATGCCGGTGTGGAGCGGGGTTTTAACTGGTTCGCGTTCGAGAACGGTGGGAGCTTTGTTCTCTAGGCGGTATTTTGCCGGTGCGTGCGCACCGGACGTGCTCTTAAATATTGGCCCTTTGCCGTCCAGAGGGTTCCCGAGCGGGTCTACTACGCGGCCGACCATTTCCGGCCCAACATTTATTGAAAGTACTTCGCCGGTGCCCTTAACCACATCGCCGCTTTTAATGGCGAGGTAATCGTCCAATACCAGCGCACCGACTGTTTCCTCTTCCAGGTTCAGCGCCAGCGCGCGGCGCGGACCTTCGGAGGTTTCAACCATCAAAAGCTCCTGGCTTACTGCGTTAGTAAGGCCAGTGAGTTTAATAATACCGTCACCAACTTCGGTAATACGGCCGATTTCCTTCCATTCGGTCTTGTCTTTAAATCCCTCGATCTCTCTTTTTAGTTTTTCTATTAGTTCGTACGACATTGCTCCCTTTTATATGAATAACTTTTGCAGTTTTGCGATAAGCGAGGCGTCGAGCTCACGCTCACCATTTACCCTTACGCGCATTCCTGCCACGAGCGTCGGAATTATGCGCTCCTCCACCAAACCGGCTTTCGGAAACTCTTTCTTAACTTTTTCCACCACTCCCGGCTTCAAGGGGCGAGCGCTTTCAATCGTTACCATTTCGCCCCGTCCGCGTTTGGCCAAGATCCACTCGGTATGCTCGAAGATGCGCCGTGCGCTTTTTATGTCGCCGTTCGCAAGTAAAATGCTCATAAAGTTCTTGAGCACTTTCTTTTCATCTTCGCGGTTTTTGGCAGCGATTATGCTTTCCGCGAGCACTTTGGCGTATACCTCGAGTTTATATTTCATTTATTTGGCCGCGGCGGTTTTGTCGCCGATCTCTTTTACGGCACGTTCGACCAATGCCCTGTCCACCGCATCCGGCGAAAGTTCCACCGTTTTTACGATAGCGGCTTTTACCAGTTCGGCAGCTTCCTTGCGGAAGGCCTCATTGGCTTCCCGTTCTTTTTCTTTTGCTTTTGCCTCGGCGTCTTTCATGAGCTGCGCTTCTTTGTCGTGCGCTTCGGCAGTCAGGCGTGTTTCCAGCGTTTTGGCATCCGCTTCAGTTTTCCGGAGTATTGCCAATCCTTCTGCTTCCGCTTCCTTTATCTTCACTTTCGCTCCTTCGTTCGCCTCTAGGAGGCGGCGGTCGGCTTCGTCGGCCCTCACAAGGCCTTCTTCGATCCGCGCTTGCCTGTCTTTCATCAGCTTAACAATGGGCTTATAGGCAAAAATCCGGAGCACTGTTAAGAGCAGTCCGAAATTCACCGCTTGGCTAAGCAGTAATCTCCAATCGATTCCCAGGTTGTTAAGTAGAGCTTCCATGTAATTTCGATCTAATGGTTGTCGACAGAATGTGATGTTTGAAGCATTGGGTTGGCAGGGGGTCCTTAGTGTTGCCCGTAAGGGCACTATATATAAAGGCTATGCTACAAATATCACTTTCTGTCGTATTACCATTACACGAACTTGATTGACAGTGCAATAACCAGCACGTAGATGGCGATAGCTTCTGCAAAGGCGATCGCAAGGATCATCGCGGTCTGTACGCGCGGAGCAGCTTCCGGGTTGCGGCCAATGGCATCAACGCCGTGGGAACCGATCCAGCCGATTGCGATTGCCGGAGCGATGGTACCGATCATGATGGCACCCATTGAAGCCCAGAGTTTGATCATTTCTTCAGACATTTTTTATATAGTTTTAATTGGTTTATATTGTGACCTTTTGGTGTCCATTCCCCTCTTCGTGTTCGTGCGGGGTAATGGCAATAGAAATGAACACGACGGCAAGCATAGTAAAGATTAAGGCCTGGATAAACCCCACGAACACCTCCAGGAACAGGAATGGAATCGGTGCGGCATAGGGCAGAAGGAAGCCGATAATAGTTAAAAGCACTTCACCTGCGAATACGTTTCCGAACAAACGGAACGAAAACGAAACCATCCGCGCCCCTTCCGACACTAATTCTAAAATTCCTATAAAGAATGCCACCGGATTCTTGAAGTTGAAGAATTTTGACGCGTGCGATCCTGCGCCGATTGCGAATGCGCCGAGAACGTTTACCGAGATTACGGTAATAATCGCCAGTGCCAAAGTGAAATTAAGGTCGGCGGAAGGGGAGCGGAGTAGCGGTGCCGTCTCGTGCGGCAGGCGAACGATTATCGATCCCACGCCCGGCAAAAGACCGAGCCAGTTTGAGAACAGCACGAACAGGAAGATTGTGCCGGCCAAGGGCAGGTATTTTTCGGAACGGGCGCGGTCGCCGAACACGGTATCCATTAAATCTAAAATCTGCTCCAGGAAAATTTCAAAAAGATTTTGTATTGCTCCCGGAATCATTTTTAATTTTCGGTTTAAAGCAATGGCTACAGTTGCGAGGCCGAGCATTACCAGCGTGGACAAGACCAGAGAATTTGTTATGGGGAAATTGCCAATGCGCGTAACTTCTTCGGCGCGCAGAGAAATGCGGACATTGCTTTCAACGCCCGGCTCGGCGGCTACCGGCTGGGCGGCCTCCCGCCCAGCAATTACCAGCTGCGCTGTTT
>JAZDEB010000012.1:0-2361 GCA_043809165.1 Candidatus Liptonbacteria bacterium | reverse complement strand
AAATTAAATATCACGAAGAACTAAAGAAATCCACGCCGGTGGACCTTTCGGAACTTTCGCGTGTGCAGGGCCTGGGTCCGAAATCGATAAAAGTTTTATATGAAAAGCTCGGCATAAAAAATTTATCGCAACTTGAATATGCTGCCAGGAAGGGACGTATACAAAAGCTGGCCGGTTTCGGCAAGAAAAAAGAAGAAAGTATTTTAAAAGGACTGGCCTTTGCTGAGACTGCCGGGGACAGTTTTATTTTGGGATACGTAACGCCGCTTATCCGCAGCTTAGAAGAGCGCTTGCGTGGATTGAAGGGTGTTGAGCATGCAGTGGCGGCTGGATCGTCCAGGCGCAGGAAGGAAGTTGTGCACGATATAGACATTCTTGTTGTTGCCGAAGAGCCGCGCGCAGTAACCGAATACGTATCCAAAATGCCGGAAGTGGTGCAGGTTTTGGGCAGGGGGGACACTAGAACATCTGTGCGGCTGCGCACCGGGATACAACTGGACGTGCGCGTAGTGGAACCGCAATCATATGGAGCAGCGCTCAACTATTTTACCGGATCCAAGAACCACAACGTAGCGCTTCGCGAAATCGCGATTAAAAAGGGATATAAGTTAAACGAATACGGATTATTTAAAGGAGAAAAACGGATTGCCGGCAAAAGCGAAGAAGAAATTTATAAATTACTGGGGCTCAAATGGATGGAGCCGGAATTACGCGAGAATACCGGAGAATTGGAAGCGGCGCAAAAAGGGACACTGCCAAAATTATTGGAGTACGATGCATTAAAAGGGGATTTGCAGGTGCAGACCGATTGGAGCGATGGATCTGATTCGATACTTACGATGGCCAAAGCGGCCAAGGCGCGTGGGCTGGAATATATTGCGATAACCGATCACACCAAGCGGCTCACGATAGCTAACGGCTTGGATGAAAAACGAATAGTGAAACAGTGGGCGGAAATTGATCGCGTAAATAAATCCTTTGGCGGGACATTCAAGGTATTAAAGGGCAGCGAGTGCGACATATTAAAAGACGGGACGCTCGACCTGCCGGACAAGATTTTAGAAAAACTTGATATAGTCGGCGTATCGGTTCATTCATTTTTCAACCTGCCGGAGAAAGAGCAGACCGCACGCATAGTTCGGGCGATGGAAAATAAAAACGCGGATATCATTTTTCATCCAACCGGGCGGGTTATAAACCACCGCGCACCATATTCGGTGGACATGGGCGTACTAATAAGAGAGGCCAGACGTACAGGGACTATACTTGAAATAGATGCCTATCCAGAACGTCTTGATATAAAGGATGAATATATAAGGAAGTGCGTGGAAGCGGGCGTTTTGATGACTATTGATTCGGACGCGCATTCCTCGGCACATTTCCAGTTCCTTGAATTTGGGATTGCTGAGGCGCGCAGAGGGTGGGCAGAGAAAGACGATATAGCTAACGCCTGGCCGTTACAAAAATTCCTAAAATCGCTTAAGGCATGGTACTCTACACCAATACAGTCATGACCATTGAACGTAAACCGGTAACAAAACGGGAAATTTCTGCAGGCATAATCGTATACAAGAAGACCGAAGAGGGCTTGAAATTTTTGATTCTTTACCACGGGCATAATTATTGGAACTTCCCCAAGGGTAAAATAGAATCAGAGGAGAAGAGTTTGGAAGCGGCGCTCAGGGAGACGCGCGAAGAGACCGAGTTATCCAACCGCAACTTAAAACTGGTGCAAAACTTCAAAGCATATGAACGGTTCTATTTCCGCCGCGCCGGACAGCCGGTATACAAAATAGTGATTTTTTATCTTGCTGAAACCGACGCAACTGAAATAGCCATTTCGCATGAGCACAATGGTTACGCCTGGTTCTCGTTTAATGAAGCGAAAAGAATATTAGGTAAATACCGCGACAGCCAAAGAGTCCTAAAGCAGGTTTGCGATTTTTTGAAGAAACCGGAGCAAAAAGGCGATCGTGAGCAAGCACTGCACAACAATGAACAAAAGCATGCGGAGCTTCGCCGAAGAAGTACGCGCACATACCGCCCAAGTTCCCCGTGGGAAGGTAACAGCATACGGCGCAATCGCTAGGACGATGCGTAAGCCCCGTGCGGCACGCCGCTTATTTTACCAGCGCTACGATTTTCTTGAACACTGCCGGCTCGTTCTCCGCAAGATGCGCCAATACTTTGCGGTCCAGCGAAATATTTTTGGCCTTGAGTGCTGCGATTAGCTTGCTGTAAGACATTCCTTCTTCGCGCGCTGCTGCGCCAACCTTAACATTCCACAATGTTCGGAAGGTGCGTTTCTTCTCTTTGCGTCCGCGGAACTTGCGGGAGAGCCCGTGGAGCAATGCTTCTTTG
>JAZDEB010000011.1:0-4053 GCA_043809165.1 Candidatus Liptonbacteria bacterium | reverse complement strand
CGCGGACAGGTGGTCATTATCGATTACCGCCTCCACATTACGGTTCAATAAATTCTTAACCTGCTCCTCTTTATCAATATTTTGGTTGTTTTTTATCATGTTTATGGTATTAGGAGAGCCGCCTGCAGCGTTCACGAATGTTCGTATTCTAGCACGAAAAAGGCCGCAGGTGGACTGCGGCCTTCTCTTTCCATTTATCACTTCTCGCTCGCCGGGCAATCGGGACATTACGCTTCCTTCCCGTGGCTTCTTATGATCTCGTCGATTATGCCGTAGTCCTTGGCTTCAGCTGCATTCATATAATAATCGCGATCCGTGTCTTTTTCGATTTTCGCCACGCTCTGCCCGGTGTGCTTGGCAATTATCTGGTTTAAGCGATCTTTAATCTTAAGGATTTGCCGCGCGGTAATCTCAACTTCCGTAGCCTGGCCCTCAACACCCCCCATTACTTGATGGAGCAATATTTCTGAGCTTGGGAGAGCAAAACGCTTGCCTTTCTTTCCCGCAGCCAGAAGCACTGCGCCCATAGAAGCAGCCATGCCCACGCACATCGTAACCACGTCCGGCTTCACATACTGCATAGTGTCGTAGATGGCCAAGCCGGCAGTCACCGAACCACCCGGAGTGTTTATGTACACACGGATGTCTTTCTTTTGGTCTTCATGCTCCAGAAACAAAAGCTGAGCAATTACCGTATTGGCCACCGCGTCGTTAATCGGGCCGCCAAGGAAAACAATGCGCTCCTTCAAAAGGCGCGAATAAATGTCATATGCGCGCTCGCCAAACTGTGATTTTTCGATAACTGTAGGAATTAAGTTCATGGTAGTGATAGCATAGCAATCCCGACCGAAATTTCAAGCAGGCGCAATTTACAAGAACGGGACCAGGAGCAGTGCCACAATGTTGATGACCTTAATCAATGGGTTGATTGCCGGCCCAGCAGTATCCTTGTACGGATCACCAACCGTATCTCCTGTAACTGCCGCCTTATGAGCATCAGAACCTTTCCCGCCGTGATTGCCTGATTCAATATATTTCTTGGCATTATCCCAGGCCGCCCCGCCGGAAGTCATAGAAATTGCAACGAACAACCCTGACACAAGAGTGCCCACCAGGAATCCGCCAAGTGCTTCCGCGCCAAGCAATAAACCTACTGCGAGCACGGCAACCAACGGAATGAGCGCAGGGACGATCATCTGTCGCAACGCAGCCCTGGTAACAATATCCACCGCCTTGCCATATTCCGGTTTCGCCTCGCCGGTCATAATCCCTTTGATTTCCCTAAACTGCCTGCGGATTTCTTCAACCAATACGCCGGCAGTACTGCCCACTGATTTCATTGCAATTGAGGCGAAGAGGTAAGGAACGGCTGCGCCCAGCAAAAGCCCTGCGATTACAAGCGGATCCTGCAATTGGAAGAGAACTAGTTTCCCGCTCTTGGCCAGCTCTTCTGTGTATCCAGCAAAAAGCACTAATGCGGCAAGGCCAGCCGATGCGATTGCATATCCCTTGGTTACTGCTTTTGTAGTGTTACCTACCGCATCGAGAGCATCCGTAACTTTGCGGACTTCTTCCGATGCGCCGGACATTTCGGCAATCCCTCCGGCATTGTCCGTAATCGGGCCGAAAGCATCAATCGCCACAACAATGCCCGTTACCGAAAGCATTGATGTCGCCGCCACCGCAACTCCATACAAACCGGCGAAATTATATGCCGCCAAAATTCCGGCAACAATTAATATAATCGGGAAGAAAGTAGATTCCATGCCCACCGAAAGGCCCATTATAATGTTCGTACCGTGTCCGGAACGCGACGCATCAGCAATGCTTTTTACCGGCCTGAATCTCTTGGCTGTATAGTAATCTGTAATAAGCACCATAAAAGCGGTAACAGCCAGACCGATCAAGCTTGATGCGAATATTGCCATCGTATTTTCCGGGAAATAAGTTTTAGCCGCCCAATAGAAAAGTGCCGCCGAAACAACAAGCGCTGCAGTAAGTCCCTTGTAGAGAGCGCCCATGATTGAGCCGCCATCACGCAAGCGCACGAAGAACGTCCCTATAATAGAAGCGACGATGGCCAAGCCGCCTAGAATGAATGGGAACGCAACCTGGTTAGGAGCAAGCGAACCGCCCAAAAGCACTGCCGCCGTTAACGTAACCGCGTATGTCTCAAAAAGATCTGCAGCCATGCCGGCGCAATCCCCTACGTTATCACCAACATTGTCCGCAATAACGCCGGGGTTTCTTGGATCATCTTCCGGAATGCCTGCTTCTATTTTGCCCACTAAATCAGTACCCACGTCGGCTGCCTTGGTAAAAATACCGCCGCCCAAACGGGCGAATATCGAGATAAGCGAACTGCCGAAAGCGAGCCCGGTTAACGCGCGAACGTCATGGAACATTAAAAAGAAGCCGCCGGTCACCAAGAGCCCCAACCCAACCACCAGGAAACCGGTTACCGAACCGCCTAAAAACGCAACGCGGAAAGATCTGCCTATGCCGTGACGCGCCGCCTCCGCGCTTCGAGAATTCGTGTCCACTGCCGTCATCATGCCCAGATACCCGGCCAAAGCCGAAGCTACCGCTCCAACTATAAATCCCAATGCTACCCTGGAGCCCAATGCAAAGAAGAGTATTATTGCAATCGCCAGGGCAACAACTGCAACAGTTGCCGACTGCCTTTGCAGATAACTTTTGGATCCTTCCTTGATCGCATCGCGGATGGCGATCATTTTTTCGTTCCCCGGCTCATATTTTTTGAGCACAGCGATAAGCCCGAAACTGAATAATATTGAGGCGACCGCTGCGAGAACATAGAACATGATTTTATTTTATCCTTATTTATTATTGCGACTTTTTTATTTATTTTCTACTTATCCTTTAATCGTCATCTGGCGTTTCTTCAATTGCCGTGTTCGCCGGCTCGTCCTCGTCCGGGGCAGCAGACACTCCCCCTTCCTGTACTTCCTCCGGCTGCGTTTGCGAACGTACGTCTATTTTCCAACCGGTAAGCTTCGCGGCTAACCGCACATTCTGCCCGCCGCGTCCGATTGCGAGCGATAGCTGGTCCGCAGACACGTACACGCGCGCTTCACGCCGCGGCAGGATTTCCACCTTTTCGGCCTTCGCCGGCGAAATGGAATTGCCAATGAATTTAGCCGGATCATCGGACCATTCGCAAATATCGATTTTTTCCTGGCCCAATTCATTGTTCACCGCCATAACGCGCGTACCGCGCTGCCCGACCAATGCACCAACCGGGTCAACGCCCTCCGCGTTTGAAGCTACTGCGATCTTGGTGCGGCTGCCCGGCTCGCGGGCAATTACCTTGACTTCCACAGAACCCTCGGCAACTTCCGGCACCTCCATTTCGAATAATTTGCTTACGAATTTCGGATGTGCGCGGGAAAGAATAATTCCCGGAAGACGCATATCTTCCTGCACGGCAAGAACCAAGAAACGCAATCTTTCGCCAGAACGGTAATGTTCTCCAGGCACGGCTTCCTGGCTAAACATCACGCCTATGGCGCGACCAAGATCAATGAATACATTCCCCCGTTCAAAGCGCTGCACAACGCCGCTTACAACCTGGCCCTCCCTTCCGCGCCATTCTGCGAGTATTGACTCCCTTTCCGACTCGCGCAGTTTTTGGAAAATCGCCTGCTTGGCAGTTTGCGCTGCGATGCGGCCGAACTCTTCGCGCGTCTCCAGCGGGAATACAATTTCTTCGCCCAGCTCCGCATCTTTTTTTATCTTCTTAGCATCCGCAATTAAAATATGGCGCTCCGGGTTGTAGCGCGGCAATTTTTGCTCATCATCCAACATCTCCCCGCTCCCGCCTGCAACTTTCTCTGAGGATTTTTTTTCGGACTCAGCCGCGCGCTCTTCTTCCAATTCATCTTCGTTCGGCTCCATGCGCACAATCGTTTCGTCCACGACAGTTTTTACCTGCCAGAATTTCAGCTCGCCAGTTTTCATATCGATATGCGCCTTCACAATTTCACCGCGCGTACCGTATTCTTTTTTATATGCAGCAGCAAGCGATGATTC
>JAZDEB010000010.1:0-5997 GCA_043809165.1 Candidatus Liptonbacteria bacterium | reverse complement strand
GATTTCAACTCTTTATAAATTGCGGTTTTAAATTCTGTTGATGTGTTTATACCGTTTCCGATTGCGGTGCCTCCGAGATTCAATTCACGTAAATACGGCAGCACTTCTTCTATTCTTTTTATATCGCGCTCTATCAGCGCCGCATACGATGCAAATTCTGCGCCAAGCGTGGTTGGTACGGCATCCTGCAAATGCGTGCGCCCCAACTTTACAACATCTTTAAACTCCTTTGATTTTTTCTTTAACACCAAAACCGTATCGCGTGCAGCAGAAATAACATTCTTAGCAAGCTTAACGGAGGCAATCTTTAGCGCGGACGGCAGCACGTCGTTAGTTGACTGGCTGCGGTTCACGTGATCGTTCGGATGTATGCGCGGTATCCGCTTTGCTGATTTAGCTGATTTAACCGCTTTAGCCGCCGCCTTAAAATAATTCTTTTTCTCCCTCAAAATCTCATTGGCACGATTGGCTATTACTTCATTTATGTTTGCGTGAAAAGAAGTCCCCGCTCCACCCTGCAGAGCGGGAAGGACAAATTGGTCATTGTACGCGCCTTTCAAAATTTCACGGCAAGCAGCTTGTATGGCCTTGGAACGAATTTCGTCTATTTCGCCGGTTTTCTCCAAAGCGGAAACAGCTGCCAATTTTACAGAAACCGCAGCATAAACGAACTCCTTAGGAAACGGCTGGCTTTCAAAAGGAAAATTACTCAAGGCCG
This sequence comes from Candidatus Liptonbacteria bacterium, assembly GCA_043809165.1. GTDB lineage: Bacteria > Patescibacteriota > Minisyncoccia > UBA6257 > 2-01-FULL-56-20 > MHLB01. The sequence continues at coordinate 5,279 of JAZDEB010000010.1, read as the reverse complement.
CGCGCGTTTCGCTGCCGTAATATGATTTCATCGGAATTATCATACTCCTCGGATTGCCGGGAATCAAATAATATAGTATGCTGGCGTAACTTAAAATAAGATAATACATGGCAAACCAAAATCTTTACGAAAACCTAAAAATCAAACGCGACGGGGCAGATGTTGAGATGTCCGCGGAAATTCCTGCGAGCATAGTTGAAAAATACGTGGATCAAGTAGTTGAAAATGCCAAACAGGATCTTGAATTGCCCGGTTTCCGCAAGGGCCAGGTGCCAATGGAGCTGGTCCGTAAGAACTTGAATCCCCTGCATGTATACGAAGATGCCGCAGATATGGCGCTTCGCGAGGCCTATCCGCAAATAGTAGCCAATGAGAAATTAGCTGTTGTTACCGCACCGCGCGTTACTTTAACCAAACTCGCCCCCGGAAATCCGGTGGAGTTCAAGGCGCAAGTCGGCGTTTCCCCCGAGTTCAAACTCCCCGACTATAAAAAAATTGGCAAAACAGAATCAGAAAAACAGGAACCGGTGTTGGTGACCGACGAAGAGATAGACGGCACCATCAAAAACATCCAAATGATGCGGATGGACCCGGAACAAATCAAAGACCAAAAAGACGTAAAACTCCCGGAGTTAACCGACGAATACGTTAAATCGCTCGGGCAATTTTCATCCGTGGACGATTTCAAGAAAAAAATCCGCGAGGGCACAGAGGAGGAAAAGAAAGTTGGCGCAAAGCGCGTGCTTCGCGAAAACATCGCCGCAAAATTAATCGAAGCGACTAATATTCCCCTGCCCTCATTAATGGTGGAGAAAGAAGTCGGCCAATTGCGCACCAGGCGCTGCGAAGAAATCCAGCGTATGGGTTTGCAAGTGGACGAATATTTAAAAAAAGTAAATAAATCAGAAGAAGATTTGGGCAAGGAGGAAAAGTTTTATATTGAACGCCAGTTGCGCACCCGCTTTGTTTTGGAAAAAATCGCCGAAACCGAAAAAATAAGCGCTGATCCGAAGGTGGTTGAAGAAAACGTTGAGTATCTTTTGGAACGCAATAAAAGCGCGGATCCTGAGCACATACGGAATTACGTGGAGTCCATGCTTACCAACGAAGCGGTTTTGAAGATGCTTGAAGAAAAACCGGGAAAGTAAAGGTTAAGCGGCGAGTCGTAAAGACCTCGCCGCTCTTGCGATTGTGGCCGGTTAGCTGGCCACCTGCTCCGCCGGAAGCCCGAGCAGCTTCCGCGCCTCGTGGTAGAGGTTGTGGTCGGTGATGGTTGCCTCGGCGTTTCCAACATGGAGAACGTAGGCGCCACTCCGATTCACGATTTCCTCAAGGAACTCCTCGATGTCGCTCGCGGGAACGCACAGCTTGCCGAGCAAGCTAACGTTCACGAAATCGGCATCTTTGATGGCGTCTTTTCCGACAGCGCCCCGGGCCGTGGTTTCCTCCGGGAGTCCGGAGATCGCCCTCCTGATCATCGACCCGCTCACGCTGCTTGCAATCGCTTCGAGTGAAGCGACTTTGAATTCCACCTCCTTCGTGTCCCGTTCCACCCGCACTCCCAGGAACTTTCCGTCGCGCCTGATAACGTGCGGGACCACACCTTCCATGAGGCGCAGGAAATCCGGCGGAAAGCCGCCGATGTACACCTCGAGGGCAGCCTGTCTGGATTTGAGCGTGAACTCGTGGCCCACGTCCTTTGCGACAAGCCCCGAACCGTCGTAATGCATATCCACTGTTTCCCCCCTCTCATTACAAGGACTTACGAACTGGCTATGATAATTACACAGCGATTGCAGATCGGTCAAGCTGGTGCAATGCGAATAGGGTTAGTTAGCGCAAAAAATTTTTAACGCCGGATCTATCTTTACATTCCATCAGTTTTGTCCTCAATTCCTTCGCCCCGTCCCATCCGGAACAATATATCTTGAAAAATTTTTTAAGTATGTTGAAATTGCGTTTATCTCCCCACGCTTTTTCGAAATATTTAATGTGTCTTCGCAAAAGCGCCAACCGTTTCTTGGGCGTTAATTTGGCCGGGTTTACTTTTTCATTAAAGAGCCATGGGTTCGTAAATATTCCCCTGCCAATCATTACTCCATTTGCGCCAGATTCACTTGCGCGCCTGCGCGCTTCATCCATATCCATAACATCGCCGTTACCCACAACAAGTGTTTTATGTTTCTTGGCGACGGCTATTATCTCCGGTACCACCTCCCAGTGTGCCGGCACCTTGGACATTTCTTTCATGGTGCGCAGATGAACTATCAAAACCGGAATTTTGCATTTGAGAATTAAGTCAATCCAGTCCATATTAATGCTCCCATATCCCAATCGCGTTTTTACTGAAACCGGCAATAATCCAGCTCCTTCCCTGGCGGCAGCAATTATTTCCGGAACTAATTCCAGAGTTTTATATAAACCGATTCCAGCCCCCTGCTTTATCACTTTGCGGTCCGGACATCCCATATTGATATCCACGCCATCAAAACCAAGCTCGCGGGCAGTTCTTGCCGCCTCATAAATTGTCTCCGGTTTGGAACCGAAAAATTGCGCAACTATCGGATGTTCTTTTTTACTGAAACGCAGATCCAAAAGTAACCTGTCACGGCCGCGAGACGCCAAACCATCAGCGGAAACAAATTCCGTATAAAAAACGTCCGGCCTGCCGCTCTCTAAAATTATTTTGCGGAACGCCAAATCCGTAACCTCCGCCATTGGCGCAAGCGCGGAAAAGGGTTGCTCCAGGTCCTTCCAAAAACCATAATTCATTTAGGATTCCCGAAATATTTCGCGTGCCTTGCGAGCCAAAAGGTGCGGCTTTAAAAGTTCCTCAACGTGATTGCGAACGCGTCCCTTCTTTGGAAGAATATTCACGCAAAAATCAGCCTCAGCATAATCTCCCTTACTGATTGCCATACGCGCCAAGTCAATTTGGGTTGCGATTTTTGAACAAGCCACTCCTCCAATCCTGTACTCACCCATGGCGGACATTGTATCACAATACTTTACCAGGTTCTTTTCCTTGTGGGCGGAATGGAGCGCTGCAATTTTGTGAAAAATATTTAAATGTTTTTGATTATTCATTTATATATAATTTAACCGCTACTGCAGATATAGCAATAGTATAACACCCTTCCTTATCCCGTAAAAATAATATATAATAGTCGGCAATGCCTAAAAAGATTGCTTCTTATTTTACCAAAAAAATAATAATAGGTGCCGTTGTTGTTCTCGTTGCCAGCGGGCTGGTTGTTTCTTATTACGCATCCCGCGGAAACGGTGCCGCACCTACCATTAAAGTAGCCCGTGGAACAGTTACTGAAGAAGTAAATGTTACCGGCAAAACAAAACCGATAGATGAGGTTTCTCTGGCCTTCGAGCGCGGCGGCAGGATTGTAAGCACAAACGTATGCATTGGCAGCCGCGTAACTCGCTGGCAAACATTACTAACGCTTGACCAGAGCGAACTAGCCGCACAACTTGCCCAGGCAAAAGCCAGCGAGCAATCGGCCGAAGCAAAACTTGACGAATTAAAGCGTGGGCCACTGCCGGAAAATATACAGGTAGCGCGCACAGAGGTACAGGAAGCGGAACAGACTCTTACAAACGACTACGACAGTGTTCCCGATAAACTTCAGGATGCATATGCGAGTGCCAACAAAGCAATCCGCAAGGATATAGATGCTCTTTTTACTGACGACGAAAGCGTAAATGTTGCCCTAAGCTTCCAAACCACCAACACCCAGAAAGGCATAGACACTCTTGCCGCACGCGCTCAAATGTCCAGCGAACTTAATGCCTGGAGTACAGACTTATCAGTAGCGCCAATTGCAGATCCGACAGTCCTCGATTCAATGCTCGATCACGGCATCAACCACCTTACTGCTGCGCGCAATTTATTGAACTTATTAAACAATGTAGTCCTGGGCTTTATTGGCTCTTCGAGCACTTCGAACACTTACATTACCGCAGTAGGCACTGCGCGAGCCGAAATAAATACGGCAATGACCTCCCTGAACACGCAGATACAAACAATCGATTCACAAAAAGTTACGGTTAAACGGCTTGAAGACGAACTGGCTCTTAAACTCTACGGGACCGATCCTCAGCAGATTAAGGCGCAAGAAGCAGCAGTTGCGCAGCAACAAGCGAATGTTGCTTTAATAAATGCACAGATCGCTAAAACCGTTCTTGTTTCCCCCATCGACGGCGTAGTCACCAAACAGGATGGCAAGCGCGGTGAAATTGTTGCAGCCAATATAATTTTGGTAAGCATAATTTCGGATACAAAATTAGAAATAGAGGCCAATGTCCCGGAGGTTGACGTTGCTAAAATCGCTACCGGGAACGAAGTGCAAATTACACTAGACGCATATCCGGATGAGACATTTACAGGGACCGTTGCGCACATAGATCCCGGAGAAACAATTGTTGATGGCGTAGTTAACTATAAAATCGATGTTGTCTTTACTGACGCGAATACCTCTTCAAGGGTTAAAAGCGGACTTACCGCCAACCTGGCCATACAAAGTGCCAAACGGGAGAATGTCCTGGTGTTGCCGCAATACGCCCTTTTGGAAACAGATAACGGGACTTTCGTGAAGCGCAAAACCCAAACGTCCACCGAAGACATACTAGTAGAAATCGGCATACGCGACTCGCGCGGCATGACCGAAATTAAATCCGGCGTATCCGAAAGTGATGAAGTGTTGAATCTTGCAGCGACCACAGGAGCACAATGATTATAAGCGCGACAAAGCTCGCGAAAACATACGAGGAAGACGGATCGCTAACCCAGGCGCTCCGCGACGTTACTTTTTCTGTGGATAAGGGCGAGTTTGTGTCCATTATGGGCCCGTCGGGATCCGGAAAATCAACGCTTCTCCACATTTTAAGTTTCCTCGACCGGCCGACTGGCGGAGAGTATAAATTCTTCGGATCGCGCATTAACGATTTGAGCGATACGGAATTAGCCCACATCCGCAACAAGGAAATGGGTTTTATATTCCAATCATTCAACCTGCTCGGCCACTCCACTGTTTATGAAAACGTGGAGATGCCGCTTTTGTATGCGCATGAAATATCCGCACACCAAAGGGAAGGCCTGGTGCGCGACGCGGTACATTCCGTTAGTCTTGATGAAAAACTATACACGGAAGCCGGTCGGCTGTCCGGCGGACAAAAACAGCGCGTGGCAATCGCGCGGGCATTAGTTAACAAACCAAGCGTAATATTCGCGGACGAGCCGACCGGCAACCTGGATTCACAATCCGGTG
>JAZDEB010000009.1:0-3596 GCA_043809165.1 Candidatus Liptonbacteria bacterium | reverse complement strand
ATCCAGAATAAGTATGATAAAGACGATTTAATATGACCGAGCTCAGTTTCGTGATCCCTGCATACAATGAAGAGCGGGCTATAAGCCCGTGTTTAAAATCCATATTGGAGCAGGCCGACATTGCAAGCGGACGTTTTGAGATAGTGGTGGTGAATAATGCCAGTACGGACAGGACGCGTGAAGTTGCCCTGAGCTTCCCCGGCGTGAAAGTCGTTGACGAATCAAAGAAAGGAATAGTACACGCCAGGCGCGCCGGCTTTTTGGCTTCGTCTGGTGAGCTGGTGGCTAATGTTGATGCGGATACTATGCTTACGCCCGGCTGGGTGGGCGAAGTTTTAAAAGAATTTTCGAAAGACAAAAAGATGGTGGCGTACTCCGGTCCATTCATATACTACGACCTTAACTGGTTTATTCGCCTTTGCGTAAAAATATTTTACGGATTGGGCTTTGCCCTGCATTTATTCAACCATTACATTTTTCGGGCGAGCGGAATGCTCCAGGGCGGCAATTTTATCGTGCGCCGCAGCGCGCTTACAGCAATCGGGGGATTTAACCCGGAGCGATTCGAGTTTTACGGGGAAGATACGGACATTGCCATGCGCCTTACGAAAGCCGGCAAAGTAAAATTTTCTTTCCGGCTGCCGATGTTCACTTCCGGCCGGCGGCTGGCCCACGAAGGGTTGCTGAAAATGGGCTATCGTTATGCCTTAAACCATATCTGGACAATCGTGTTTAAAAAACCGTTTACAAAAAGTTATACTGATATACGTCCGGGTAAGTAAATAAAATGTCCATTTTTCAGATACACAAAGCGGATCGCGGTTTTATTTCATCGCTATTGGTTAGCTTGGTCATTTTATTTGTTGCTCTGGTTATCAATTATTATGCCGGCACTTATGCCACGGAGGTAGCCAGCAATCCGGTTACGGACATTATTTTGAGCAACACTCCGGTGCTCGATGTAGATGGGATTTTCGTATATGGAGCGATCGTATTGTGGGTCGGCATAATTATTGTCTTGATGAGCGACATAAAACTTGCGCCTTTTACTATAAAAAGCACCGCCTTGTTTGTCTTTGTCCGTGCCATATTCATTACACTCACGCACATAGCGCCGTTCCCGGAAAGTATTAACCTTGTTTCCAATTTTATCCTGAACAAACTGACCTTTGGCGCGGATTTATTCTTTTCCGGGCACACCGGGTTGCCGTTCCTTATGGCGTTAATATATTGGGAACATCGCACCGCCAGGGCGGTTTTCCTGGGAGCTTCCATTATATTCGGTGTAAGCGCGGTTTTGGGGCACCTCCATTATTCAATAGATGTGCTTGCTGCGTATTTCATCACCTATACGATTTTTCACATTGCCGAACGCCTGTTTTCGGATGACAGGGTTGTATTCTGGGAGTCGCGGCTTTTTGCTTCGGTTTTTGATAAGAAACAGTAAATCCTGTTTGGGCTAGTCCAAAATATTTAAACGGCGCAACCCAGACGCAGTTTCTTCGGGGGTCGTATAAAGGATTGTGTGTGCGAAGCCGGCATCTTTCGCGCCATCCAAGTTTTCCTGCCGGTCATCTATAAAAACCGATTCCTCCGGTTTTACTCCCATGATCCGGCATGCTTCTTCGAATATTCGCAGATCAGGTTTCCTAATATGTAGTTTGGATGAAATCGTAGCTTGCTCGAATAAATCAGCTATTCCGCTCTCGCGCAGTATTGTATTAAGCATCGATTCGCTCGCGTTTGATATTAATCCGATTTTGTAGCGTTCTTTAAGCGTGAGAATTATATCTACGACTTCACGGTTTATATTTATTTCTGATTTGAATTCGCGCCGCACTTCTTCGGCCGGCATGCCCGATTTTTCTCCCGGTATTTTATATAGCTCTTGCTCAGAGATTTTTCCGACGTCGGCATCGTGCAATGTTTCGCTAAACCACGGCCGGTCCTTGGGGCGGAGATGCTTTGCAAACCAAATCCAGCCGATATCGGAACAAGTCACGCCGAAAAAATCAAAGAATATCGCGCGGATCATTGGTTGGTAAGCGTAGTTTACAGTATTAACTGTTATCGGGGAAGCGCAATGCTGCTTTTTGACTAGCGCGTCCATTGCGCATACGATTATTAAATTACTATGGAAAACGGCCACAGAGCTTTCCGCGATGCCACCGGCCTGAAAAACGATATAGTTTTCGAGGAAAACCTGCTCGGGAACAGGGTAGTGTTTCATAGCACCTGGGGGTTATTCAGCCCGACCGCAATAGATGAAGGCAGCCGCTTACTTTTGGGCAATTTAGAACTTATGCCTGATGACAAAGTGCTCGATATCGGTTGCGGATATGGCGCGCTTGGCGTATCGATTGCCAAAGCTATACCTAACGGGTTTGTGCAGATGGTTGATAGGGATTTTGTGGCAGTGGATTATGCGAATAAAAACGCGGAGGTGAACGGTGCGCTTAACTGCGAAATAAATCTAAGCAATGGTTTTAGCAATGTGCCGCGCGACCAGAAATTCAGTTTGATAATTTCCAACCTGCCGGCAAAAGTTGGCAAAGAACTGTTCTGGATTTTTTTAGAGGACGCTAAAGAACATTTATTGCCCGGCGGGAGAATATACGTAGTTACGATTTCCGGATTGCGGGAATTTATTAAGCGAAACTTCCGTGAATTTTTCGGCAATTACGAAAAGGTAAAACAAGGGCGAAGCTATACCGTGGCGCGCGCGGTAATGGGGAAGCGCGATGATGTTTAAAAAATGAAACCGCTTTACGCATTACGTACTAGGTTCGGCAAGCACGAGGAGATTGTCGCGGAATTTTTGCCGCCCTCAAGGTTGTATAAAGAGATTTTTAAAAAGCATTCGAATCGGCGCGCGGGGGATAAAGAAGCTGCTGTTTTTGAAAAGGCGAAAGTGATGATTATGCTAAGTGGAGTTCCCGCGATGCCATCGAGGGGACAGGTTATGGATTTTTTCTCCAAAAAAGGATATTGGGTTTTTTATCCCAGGTATCGCGGCACATGGGAATCAAGCGGCAAATTCCTCGCTCGTTCTCCGCATGAAGACGTGATAGCTGTTATCGATAAACTGCCGCGCGGGTTTAAGGATTCCTGGAGCGTGGAACAATACAAAATAAAGCCGGAAAAAATAGATATTGTTGCTTCGAGTTTCGGCGGACCTGCAGGGATAATCGCATCATGCGATCCGCGAATTAATAAAATAATACTCATATCTCCGGTTGTGGACTGGCGCGCAGACAGCAAAGTGGAACCGTTGCCGCTTCTTTATAAATTAATCAAATCCGGCTTCGGCGAGGCTTATAGGATAGATAAAAAGGGGTGGCATAAATTGATGCGTGGTAAGTTTTATAATCCTGCGATAATCACGGATAAAATTGACGGTAAAAAATTATTTTTTGTGCACGCAAAAGATGATGATTTAGCTTTAGTAGGTCCTGTGATACGGTTTGCTAAAAAAGTTGGAGCAGAGTTATTGCTTCTGCCGCGCGGTGGACACCTGTCTTCCAGAGCGATTTTAATTCCTAAGATCTACCGCCGCGTCCACAAGTTTCTTTCCGCCCGATAATCTTTTACCTTTT
>JAZDEB010000008.1:0-5337 GCA_043809165.1 Candidatus Liptonbacteria bacterium | reverse complement strand
AGGGATAATATTTGGTTAAAAGCGGCGCATGGCAGATGCTGCACAATACTCTGTTGCTGTTCCGGGATACGGCATCTTTGGGCGACACCTTTAACTCCACTACACGTATGTTCGTCTTGCCATAAAGTTTTTCTAAAAGCGGGATAAGGCGCTCCGCTTCATAAATTGTCCGCGGCGAGCCGGAAAACACTACTCCCAAACCAGATTGTGCTATGCGCTTCACTGCCCTCTCTACTTCGCGGTACACGAACGTAGGGGTCATAAGCATGCCTGTATCAAAATTCTTAAGCTCTCTTTTGATTACCGAATCGCCCTGGCGTTCCAGGTGGTGCACCACCGATTCCAGGTATTTGCCAGTATCGAAATGTATAAGGCCGAATTCTTTGGCGAGCAATTCTGCCTGCGTACCTTTCCCTCCGCCCGGAGGCGCATAAAGAACTATCGCGATTTTCCGCATGATGGTTTGCATTGTACCCGGAAATCGCATGTTTGGCAACCAGCTTATAGAACATCAGGCCACCTCCATCCTATATCCCCTGCCGGCAATAGTGGAAATGAGCTTGTGCTCCCGCTTGCCTTCTATTTTTCTCCGAAGGTTTAGGATGTGTGTTTCGATCGTATTGGAGAACGGGTCTGCGTTCATGTCCCATACATGTTCCATGATCATCCCACGGGTAACTACCCTTCCCTTGTTGCGCATCAGATATTCCAATAATTCGAATTCTTTCTTGGTTAGTAGAAGCGGTTTGCCTGCGCGCGTGGCTAAATATGCCCGTGCATCCAGGCGCAAGTCGCCCACTTCCATCACGTCTTCTACTATCCCCTGCGGACGGCGTAAAAGCGCACGCACCCTTGCCAACAGCTCTTCAAGGGCAAACGGCTTTACTAAATAGTCATCGGCACCCAGATTGAACGCCTCTATTTTCCTCGTTACTTCCGATTGCACGGTAAGCATTATTATCGGCACGCTCTTTCCGGCGAAACGCAGCTCCCTGCATATGTCCGTGCCACTCTTCCCCGGCAAGATATTGTCGAGAATTATTATGTCGTACTCATTTGTACGCGCGAAATAAGAACCGCGCTCGCCATCATGGACAACATCGACCGTAAACCTCTCCGCAACCAGCGACTCCTTGAGGAACGCCGCGATGCGGCGGTCATCTTCCACGATTAGGATCTTCATGGTTATTTGATGTATTTTTGATGAATTATGGAATAAGCGTACTGAAGACGAGATAAAATTTTGATAAAGATTTTTTTATCTATTCTTTAGTATTATTTTATCCCGAAAAAAGCGCGGCATGCTATAATCGAGTAAATGGGAAGCATGAAGAGGATTGTCATTGTTTCCATAATTTCCATGGGTATCCTTGTCGGCAGCGTGGGTTTTGTATATGTGATGCTTCCGACCGCTTCAAGCACGCCGCAAAGCAGTAACGTTGCCATTAAAGAAGAGGTTCATGCGCCGGAAGTACGCCTGTACAAGCGCCGAGGCGGAGTTACGCTCGCCTGGAGTAACCTTCCGCTTAGCACTACGCAGATAAACATTTACCGCACGCAGAAAGGCAAGGAATCCTGGGTTAAATGGAAAACCATCAACGTAGATTCGTCAAGTTTGGCGCTCGGAAGCGTTGTAATAGACAGCAAAGAAGACCTTGCCAACTATTATTTCTACGCAGAAGTGCTTGGTACGGCACCCGGTGGTAATTCGTCTTCCAGTGCAACTGGCAGCTCGGGAAGCGGCGCACAGCCAATCATATTGTGGCAATCCTCAAGCACCGTAATAGAACCGCCACCCGATGACCTGCCTGGAAACCCGACGAGTACGCCAAACCCACAGCCCGGCAACCTGCCAACGCCTTCCGGTACTCCGAATCCTGCGCCAGCACCAACGCCACAGGCCTCCAGCACTCCGCCCGCAGGCCCAGGCACAAGCAACCCTCCACAATCAACTTCAACGGTAATTTATTACACTCCGTCCGGCACTATTTCCGGATCAAGCACAGTGCAAACTCATGCCGACTTCTGGGTTGAACGTGTAAACGGCGGCATTGAAGTGGGCTGGCAAAATCTTCCGGCTGGTACAGAAACAGTTATTGTCTACCGCGCAACGGGCGAAAGCGGGCCGTGGCTGGAGCTCTTGACACAAACCGATCCGGATTCCCCGTCATCGCTCCGCATGGTGGACAACACCTTATACATTCCCCACTACTACCGCATGGAGGCAATAAAAAACCATATTGTGGTTTCACGGTATGGCCCTTTGTACCTGCCAGCGATGTCGCAGTAATCGGTTCCCAGGATACCCGAATCAGTTTCTGAGGTACCTGCGCACCGCGAAGAAACTGGAAATGCTGCCTATGACTACCGCGAGGATTATCTGGTAGAACAACAGTGAAAAGAGGTGCGTATAGAAATACTGGAACATGCCGAATCCCGGTATGAATATCGCAATATACGGGGAAATGAAATAGACAATCGGCGCAGCTGCGATTATGCTCACGATTGCCGCGATAAGGCCGGCGATTACACCTTCAACAATGAAAGGCCCCCTAACCAGCATGTTCGACGCACCCACGGCACGCATGATGCCGATCTCATCCCGCATGGAATAAATTGCCAGCTGGATGGTGTTGAACACCACGAGTCCGGCAATTATTGCAAGGATAATAGTGAAAAGCAATCCTCCTTTATTTACTGTTGATACGATTTTTATCAGGCGGTCTATTACATCTTGGTTTTCGAAATAAGTAACCTTATCGTAGTTCTCTTTCAAGTTCGGTGCGTTCAGGTAGTCGGCGATTTTTGGATATTCGTCCGGAGTGTTCGCGCGAATGTTAAGTGACGGCTCAAGCGGGTTAACGCTCAGTTCGTTTACCGTTTCGGAAATTACCGGATCATCTTTGTGCCGCTCCTTAAAAATGTCCAACGCCTGTTCGCTCGAAATATATTCAACATCCCTCACCTCCTGCAGGCTTTCAAGCGATTGCTTCATGCCCAAAATCTGGTCCTCCGGAGTGTTCGTTTTGAAAAATACCGTAATGTTTATCTTATCCTGGATCGAACTTACGGCACTTTTCATGAGCACGTTGAACATGATCAGGCCGAATGAACCCAAGAGCACCAAGGTCATAGTAAGTACTGTAGCGGCGGAGGGCCAACCGTTGCGCTTAAAATTATTAAAACCGTAATTAATTATCCTGGAAAGAATTGTGAGCATGTTGTTGCGTGTTAAACTAAAATATATTTACCTTTTTCTTCGTCGCGGATCACCCGACCATGATCAAGCGTAACAACGCGGCGGTCCAGCGCGTTTACAATGTCTTTTTCGTGGGTAGCGAGGATAATAGTAGTACCGAGCTGGTTAATTTTCTGTAGCAGGTTAATAATTTCCCAGCTATGGAACGGGTCGAGGTTTCCGGTCGGTTCGTCTGCAATGATCACCTCCGGACGGTGCACCATTGCTCTTGCAATTGCCACCCTCTGTTTTTCGCCTCCAGAAAGTTCGTGCGGAAAATTTTTTGTTTTTTCGGAAAGGCCTACCATGTCGAGCACCTGCGGCACCAGGTCCATTATTTCTGATTGCGGCCGGCCGGCCGCTTCCAGCGCGAAGGCCACATTTTCGTATGCGTTCTTATTGGCAAGCAAGCGGAAATCCTGGAAAACGATGCCTATGTGCCTGCGGAAAGCAGGAAGTTCTTTGTCTTTAATCTTATTTACTTCGTATTGGCCGAAGAAAATGCGGCCGCGAGTCGGTTTTTCTTCGCCTATCAGTAATTTGATTAAGGTTGACTTGCCCGCACCCGAACGTCCAACCAGCGAAATCATTTCGCCGGGGCTCACGCGCAAATCGATATTTTCAAGCGCAACAGAATGACTGTTGTATACTTTGTATACGTTTTGGAATGCAATCATATGGGATAAATACTACTCTAATAGTATAACTTGCAAGGTTTTTATGTGCAAGAAAATAGTCGAATCCTTTTTGTTTTGTTCGAGAAGAGCGTCGGAGAAGGACGATGTGAACGGCCAAGGAAGAAGTACAGCTCTTGAAATCATGGTCCATTTGGAGTGCCCTTCGGGCCATATTTGGGACCTGCTGCCGCGGCAATGATTTCAAGAGCTGTACTTCTTCCTTGTCATACACAAACTCTCTCCTCCTAAATCTCTCATAAGATGGAAAGGGCTCAATCTATTTTATTTCATAAATTACAGTTTCTCGATTTCTGCCTCTATGAAAATATCCAAATCCCCGGCCAGCACTTCGTTAACGCGGCTGGTTTCTTCTTCGGTGCGGTGATCCTTAACTAATTGATAGGGGTTTAATACATACGATCTTATCTGGCTCCCCCACTCCGGTTTTACCTTGGTGCGCAGCGCGGATAATTCTTCAATGTGGTTCTCCTCCATCATTTGGACCAAACGCGACTTTAACAATCGCATGGCATGTTCCCTATTCTGCTGCTGCGAACGTTCGGCGCGCGAAGCCACCACCAACCCGGTTGGAATGTGCACGATGCGCACCGCAGTTTCCACCTTATTTACGTTTTGTCCGCCCGGACCGCCAGCGCGCGAAAATTCTATTTTTAAATCGCTCTCCGGAATTTGTATTCTTGAGGCATCCTCCTGCGGCAAATCCGGAACAACTTCAACCAATGCGAACGAGGTGTGCCGCAAACTTTGCGCCGAAAACGGTGAAACGCGCACCAAGCGATGCACGCCGGTTTCCCCCTTTAGGTACCCATATGCATATTTACCCACCACTTCCAGTACACGATGATTGGTGGCGTCGTCCAAATTCTTGGTCTTCCAGCCGCGCCGCGCCGCATATTTATCGAACATTTCATACAACATGTGCGCCCAATCGGAGGCGTCGTCCCCGCCGGCGCCCGGCATTATGGTAATTACCGCCGGACGCGTGTCGTATTTTCCTTTAAACAATTCCGCAAGCTCGAATTCTCGAAATGCGCGTTTTGCTTCATGAAAATTATCTTCATTAAAATTGGTTTTTAGTTCGTCGATTTTTTTCTCGATCGCCCTGAACCTTACAACCATGTCCTGTAATTCTCCCAATTCTTTTATTTTTTCATCCGCTTCGGCGCGATTCTGCCAAAAAGAAGGGTCGCTCATAACTCCCTCCAATTCTGCTATGCGTTTTTCTTTTGCGGCAACATCAAAGACGCCCGCCCAATCGGCGGGCTTCCGATTCCAATTCTTCGAGATTAGTGAGTTCCTTCATAAAAGATCTGGCAAAAAGCATTATTACGCCTCGTAAACCACCTTATATGCCTTATTCGCACCCGGCGGAGTGTCCGGAAGCTCTTCAAATTTAACATT
>JAZDEB010000007.1:0-6087 GCA_043809165.1 Candidatus Liptonbacteria bacterium | reverse complement strand
CAAATCAAAAAATACCTGCGTTCCAAATCGCGCATGATCGGGTCGCTTACCCAGCCGCTCCTTTTCTTGCTGGCCCTGGGTTACGGTTTCGGTTCGGTTTTCAAAGAAGCCGGGCAGGGGAATTACTTGAATTTCCTGGCGCCAGGGATAATCGGCATGAGCATAATATTTACCGCAATTTTCTCCGGCATGGAAGTAATCTGGGACCGTCAATTCGGATTCTTGAAAGAAACATTGGTTGCTCCCATGTCCAGGTTCAGTATTATGATTGGAAGGACGCTTGGCGGGGCGACGGTAGCTACCATGCAGGGAATTTTGGTGATGTTGATCTCGATGATCTTCGGTTTTCATCCGGGGAACTGGTTCGCCGTAATTCCGGCGACAGGAATAATGTTTTTGATCGCGCTACTTTTTACTTCTCTCGGCACCATGATCGCTTCGCTTCTTGATGACATGCAGGGATTCCAGCTAATCATTAACTTTTTGGTTATGCCATTATTTTTCCTTTCCGGCGCACTCTTTCCGCTTCAGGGATTGCCGAAAGCGCTCTCGATCATCGCACGGCTCGATCCGTTGTCGTATGGCATAGATGCCCTTCGCGCGCTTCTTATAAACGCAGGACATTATGGCTTGGGGATCGATCTGGCGTTTCTCGGAGGGATTACGCTTGTCTTCTTGTGGCTCGGAAGCTATTTCTTCAAAAAGATTCAGGCCTAGGGGCACCTGTGGACAAAATGCGCGGGAAGTAGGAAGATATAGCAAAGTCAGCAATACGGCTAAGCCATAAAAATATGAGCATGGAAGCAAATTTCCTCGGGTCGGAAAACGAACCAGGGCCAGGGCAGGAGCCAAAAGAAGGCGATTCCAGCCTCGAAGAAATAGCCAGATTGGCTATGGAGGGTTCATTGAATCAAGGGCCAGTGGGTGATCCAGAATTGGATAAAACAATCGACGGCGTTTCATCGGTTGAAGAAGAAATACAGCGGGAGCCAGAATATGAATTGGAACCAGGTGGCAATGTTTATATAAAAATAGGAGGCGAATGGAAAGTAGGGACTTATTCCGGAGTGACGGAAAATAGAGAAGCTATTATAACTCCTCCGAGAGGGGAAATTACAAAAGAAATGATTGATAGAGGTGAAGCGTTGGGCTTTGAGCAAGGCGTCGGCGGGAGAATCGTGTTACAGCATGCCGATGTTAAGCGCTACATGCAAGAGCATGACCTGGAGGTTGTCCGCGCATTAGAGAAAAAAGAGGAGTTGGGCAAGGTGGCCAATGAGATAAACGATTTATTGGCACATGGCGAAGCCAGGGACGAAGAGAAAAGGAAGAAAATACGCGGGGAGTAGTTTCTGTGCACATCGCTTCTTGCATTTTTATAAGGGGTTTGAGATAATAAACGTACAAACGAAGAGCCCGATACTGGTTGCAAGAGGAAGTTCCATAAGTCCGTTTGCAAAAAAGAGAGTAGGGTCTCTTTTGAGGGAAAAATCTCCCGGTGAGGTCGGGAGATTTTTCTTTCTGCACACCGCGCTCCCCTTAGGATGTCGCTGTTGGATATTTTCGAGAATTACTTTACAATACTTCTCCAGGAAGGGTTCATGAAGCTTTGATATCGCAAAAGCTTCTATCGGCGCAGTGGCGAAGTAGTAACGCGACGGTCTGCAAAACCGTTATGCATGGGTGCAACTCCCATCTGCGCCTCAATTGCCAGTTCTGTTTACAAGACGGGAGCCGAATGATAAATTATGGAGGAGTTGTAGGCCCGGGTGTCGTAACTGGTAGCCGAGCAGCACTTAAAATGCTGTGAGCGAAAGCTCATGTGGGTTCGATTCCCACCCCGGGCACAAACAATAAACCTGAAAGTGTTTTCGAATTTATTGGAGTGGTTCTCTGAGATCCTCTTCAATCAGCAATTTTTCAACTCTGGCGGCGTTTTCCGCGCCGCGGTCTATTTCCAAATTGATTCGCGGCATCGGTTTAATGTTCATCTTTATGTTCAATAAATGCTGCAGTTTACCCTGCATGTTTTTAAGGTTCCTTAATACCGCTTCATCTTTTTCCTGGGGGATTACGCCGATTTTTACTTTCGCGGTTTCTAGTTTTTTATCTACTTCCACGGCGGTAATGGTGATAAGGACATCAATAATGCCCACTTCTCTCTGTAAAATTTTTCCGAGTTCTTCCTGGATCACGCTTTGCACCCGGTCCGAGCGGTGGTTCATGTATTAACTTTATAAGAATTTATGCAATCACCAATTTGTCACCGACTGCGAAAAGCGTGTTTGCGCTTATGATTAATCCAGCTTCGCCTTCGCTTGCCTGGTGCACGTCTTTTTTCTGCTGCTGCAAACTAATGATCCTGCCGGTGCCGACAATCGTACCATTCCGTTCCACTTGTATAACTGCTTTCTCACGGATGGTGCCATGCACAATTTTCCCGCCGATAACCTGCTTTTCCGGTTTTGTCTGGTTGAATACCGCCAGTACTTCCAGCTCTCCGGCCGAACGCGGCCTGCCGAGTTCGGTTACAGTATCCTCGATCGTTTTTATAAGGTCGTAAATTATCTCCGAGCTTACAATTTTTATTTTATTCGCTTCCGCCAGGGTCTTCGCCCCTTTTTCGGTGCGGCTCTTGAAAGATACGATCATGGCTCCGGAGGGGATCGCGAATTTCACATCATTATCGTTTACGTCACCAACAGCATCACCGATTATTTTTACCGGCTTTTCCCGCGACATTGCTTTTACTATTTCGTAGAGTGCTTCGAGCGAACCGCTGTCGGAGGCCTTAATGAGTACGCGCAGGAGTTGCGGGCTATGGTCGCTAGAAGCCACCGTGATGGGTTTCCGTTCCGCGCGCGCATCTCCAGATTTAAGGCATATTTCTTTGCCGGATGAAAATTCTTCGCCTATGCCGGGCAACCGCTCAAAGCCGATTATGAGCGCCGGCGCAGAGGGCATAATCTCTTTCACTGCTTTCCCGAGGAAATTTTCCAGTATTTTTATTTTTCCTGAGCCGCTTTTCGTTAATATCGGGTCGCCCTGGCGCAATATGCCGTTCGTTACGATAACCGTTGCTTCCAATCCGCGCTGCCGGTCAATGCGCGCTTCAAGCACGAATCCGCTTGCGTTTGCCAGAGGGTCGTATTCCAAATTATCCAGGTCTGCGGCCAAAAGGAGCAGGTCCAGCAATTCGCCTATGTGGTCGCCGCTTTTTGCGGAAACTGTTTGGTACGAAACATTCCCGCCGCATCCTTCCAGGTATACGTTCGCGCTCATCAGTTCGTTTTTAACTTTTTCCACATCCGCGCCGGGCTTGTCTATTTTTGTGACGGCCACCACGAACGGCGTTTTCGTTTCCGTGAGCACTTTAATGGACTCCTGTGTTTGCGGTTTTACCCCTTCGTCTGCAGCAACCACAAGTATCGCCAGGTCGGCGATGTGCGCACCGCGCGAGCGCATCTGCGAAAACGCCTCGTGCCCGGGCGTGTCTATGAAAGTCATGCGCCGTCCGCCATGCGTAATTTCATAGGCACCGATCGCTTGCGTAATCCCGCCGGCTTCGTGCCCGGCAACGTTTGTCTTCCTGATATAATCAAGCAATGTGGTCTTGCCGTGGTCAACGTGGCCCATCACAACTACGATAGGGGGACGGTTATGCGATTGTGTATTCGTCTCGGGCATACTGTTATATTCTCCACGCTATCAGAAAAATCAAGCAAAAACAAGCATTCTATGCGCGACACGGCAAAACGCGTATAGGACTTGTGGGATAAGAAAAGTTAAGCTATCTTTACGCTAGAGTGGAGGAGGCGTGCCAGAGCGGTCGAATGGAGCTTCCTGCTAAGAAGTTGGCCGGGAAACCGGCCCGTAGGTTCGAATCCTACCGCCTCCGCATTGACAATTTTGTATCGGAGTGACCTAATTACATTAGGTTGCTTAGCGACTCACAGGCCTTGATAAGTCCATCTTTACTTCAAAGTTACTGGGTAGCCCTAGTGAGAACTAATTGGAATCAGATTGTCGCGGATTTGAGGGAATGGCAACGGTTCGGGAAGGAGGTGAGCTTAGGCCTTATGGGGATAAAGCTGAAAATTTCTCATGACGAACGCATTTAAGATCGCCCATACCTTGCGATCTTATTTCACAAAAAAGAGGTCGTACCATGCTGAGGCAGCCCGAACAATGCCTCGCCAATCCCTTAAGAGCGCGCGGCGCTCATCGGCTGCGTGTTTGAACCCGAATACCTTTTTTGCAATTGCGAATCTGCCTGGTTTGGGAGGAAGCTGTTTCTTTATCTTGTTAAGCTCGGAAAAGACGGATTCGTCTTTCACCCACACACGCTGCGTCCGGTCCAGAATATCGCCGTGGAATACCTCGGCCATGATATTCGTCACAGGATTCAATCCTTCTCCATTCGCGCCATAAATGATTCCTTGGGGAGCCACATGTGCTGCAAGAAAATCTCGATACCATTTCACCTGGTATGTGCTCATCTCTGAAAATGCTCCACAAACGGTAACAAGATCAAATTGCATATCAGTGACCTTGTTCAGTAAAAAGTTTGGAACGAATCCATATTTCCCTGTATGACCGCTCATGTTCTTTATGCCGTCGTAGACTGTTTCTGGTCCTGCATTTTGATGATCGACGAGGGTGAGGTAAACAGCGGCAAAGAAGAGCGACATAGTGAGATCGGTAAGAACGATTGTTGCGTTCGGTACCACCTGCTTTAACGCCCATGCAAGTGGACCATGCCCTCCGCCGATTTCAAGGATCGTTGGGTTTTTTTGTTCGCGCAGACGAGAAAGGATTCCTTGGTGGTATAGCGTGGAGAGATAAAACTGGGTTGAAAGCACATCTAGGTTCACCATGCCACCATTCACTCTCCAGCCCAATTCGCCGCATTCCTCAGGAGGACGAATAATGCACCAATCCGGTAGCCCGGCGGTCAGTTTGAAATATCGTACCAACTGTTTATAGGGAATGGGATTTTCGCGTGTTCCGATGGCGGTGCCCATGTAATTTCCTGTGAAAGGAAAATGGTGGAAGCGCCAAGTTCTGAACAGCTCGGCGGTAGGCTGGAGACAATACGAATAGTATTGAATCGGCTCCCAAATATCGCTCGGTACTACGAAATCCTTATCGACCCCCCCCCCCTTCAATGCCGCATCTTGTTCTGCCAGCAACCGATTGAATTTTTCTGTTACACCATACGCAGCTTCCTCTGCAGACTTAGAAATCATTGATTTATTTATATATTAGCTAAGTGAATTAAGTATTACCTTATCATGTGGCGGGACTATACACAACTGGGGATTGCGACCACCACAAGAAATGTTTTCCATGACGCAGTTGATGTGGGAAAGACGATTTATACCCCGTCTGCGCCTGTCACCCATGGCGAATGGCAGGGTCTTTTCTATATAAATATTGATTTTAATGGGGGAACCGCTGGTTATATTATCGGAGAAGGATTGAATGGTGGGTTTAGCATATGCGCTTGACCGGGAGTTGGCTCGATCTGCAACTGGACAGCAGATGCTGTAGATATTTTCACTGACACCGCAACAAATGTCAGCGCAACATTTATAAACCCTGTTTCTAGTATCAGCGCGCTTACGAACCAGATAGTGTCATCCACTATTCAATACTCTGCAACGATTGGCAGTCAAGTGCGAACTTGGTTCGAAAAGTGGGAGTGGCCGTAGGCAACGAATATCGCATCTTTGCTCAGGTCCATCTTTCTACGCTCGTCGATAACAAAATCGTGGGACAGAATTGGCTTGCTGCATTCCGTCACATCAGCGAGAAGTCAGTCGACTTTGTGCTGTGCGATAAAGCATATCTTTCTGCGAAGCTAGTGATCGAGTTAGATGACAAGACTCACGAACGGCCAGAGCGACAGGAGCGTGATAGGGAGGTTGAGCGTATCTTGAAAGAGGCAGGAATCCCATTGTTGAGATCGGAGAATCATGGACGTTTCGAGCCATCCGCGCTGGCCGAGAAGGTTAAGAATGCAATCGCACAAAAGATATGAGCTTGCTCTCCCTAGAGATGGGCAGCCATCTCTAAAATGGTTTT
>JAZDEB010000006.1:0-3885 GCA_043809165.1 Candidatus Liptonbacteria bacterium | reverse complement strand
GGGTTAAATACGGCTAAAGAATTTATTTAACAATTCTTTAAGCCGACTTAAGCGTTCATGCCCCACAAATTGATTGTTGCCGATATAAAACGCATTGGTGTGCAGGAAATCGGCATTCGGGAAATCCGTATGTTTGCCGTGTTCTTTAAG
The DNA here is from genome assembly GCA_043809165.1 of Candidatus Liptonbacteria bacterium. Taxonomy (GTDB): domain Bacteria; phylum Patescibacteriota; class Minisyncoccia; order UBA6257; family 2-01-FULL-56-20; genus MHLB01. Next base: position 3,735 of record JAZDEB010000006.1, on the reverse strand, counting down.
GAACGGCTGCCGCAATAAATTTCCGCTTATCACCGGCCGTGATTCAATGCCCTCTTTTTGCAAAAAACGCTGCAATTCGTTTTTCATTTCCTTTGTTTTTACTATGAACGGCAGGCAAAATGCGGAAATGCCCTCGTTGTATGGAGATTCTAAATATTCGCCGTACGGGGCAATGATCTCCAAAAATTGCTGGTAGTTAGTATTGCGAATTGCAATATAGCGATCCAGGTGTTTTATCTGCGAAAGCCCGAGTACCGCATTGAATTCGGTGTTCCTGAAGTTGAACCCGTCGGTTAAGAACAGGAAATTGAAATCTATGTCCGGATGTTTTTCGCGGTGCTTATTGTGATGCACTGGGTCGAGTTCGCGAGCCAGCCCGTGCGACCGCTTAAGAATGGAATGTTCGTAGATTTCAGGATTATTGGTGCAGATTGTGCCGCCCTCAACGCTGGTCATATGGTGCCCCCAATAGAAGCTGAATGAGCTAACCGCGCTGAAATTGCCTACTTTCTCGCCATTAATAGTTGCGCCGTGGGATTCGCAGCAATCCTCCATTACCTGCAAATTATGTTTTTTGGCAATTTCGTTTATCCGCTTCATGTCGGCCGGAAAGCCGATCAAGTGGGTTACGAAAATAGCCCGAGCGCGGTCGGTTATTTTCTTCTCCAGCTCTTCGTAATTGAACGAGAAATCCTCCAGGTTTATGTCTACGAATACCGGCTTAAGCCCGCACTGGAATACTGGCGAAATATTCGTAACCCAGGTGACTGCGGGAACCAATATTTCATCGCCATCCTTCCATCCGTAAATCTGCTTCATCAGCCGCATCATCACCAGGTTGGCTGAGCTCCCGGAATTCACGAAAACGCTATACTTACAGCCCTGCCATGCCGACCAGGCCTCCTCGAACTCACGCACTTGCTTGAATTGCGTGAACCGTTCCGTGGTGCGGATAAAATCCACCAACATTTCTATATCCTGTTTTTCCAGCACCCCTTCCTGGAGCTTCCAGAACAATTCCGGCGCCATTGGCTTCTCGGTCTTTAATTCTTTTTTATCTTTTATTTCTTCCATTAAAATCTCTTGATTGCAAATTTTTAGCTGAACTTATCTCTTTGCCGAATTCTTCCTTATTCCATTCAATCATGCGTTTAATGCCTTGCTCAAATGGCGTGAAATTAAACCCGCGCATTTCCTTGCGCACCCTTTCTGTATTCAAACCTACGAACCGTGGATCCGCGCCGGCAAGGCGTCTGGATCGCGCGTGGTCGGGCAGAATAACTTTCGCCCCAGTTTCTTCCGCCACCTTTTCGGCAAGGGCGCGGATACTCACAATATCTTTGCCTCCTACATGATATACCATTTCTTTTCCGTGGAGCGCGACGTGGAAAAGCATTGTCGCGGCATCGCCAATATATCCCCAGGTTTTTACTGCATCGCCGGAATCCAATAACTCAATATTCCCAAAGAGCAATGCTTTGCGCAGAAAATCACCCAAAACACGTGTATCGTGTATAGAAATCCCCGGCCCGTACAAATGTGAAATGCGCGCCACCCTAGCATTCACTTTATAAAAATTGGCGTAAGCTGCACACAGCGTTTCGCCCAGACGCTTGGATTCGCCGTAAACCGCACGTGGGTTAAGCGTGGATATTGAACCGGTAAACGACTCGTCTATCCCTCCGGCAACTTTCGGGATTTCCCCGTAAATTTCCGCGGAACTGAAAAATACAAATGTCCCTTTGGATTTTCTGGCAATTTCCAAAAGCGTGCGCGTGGTGTCCACATTCAAACTGATTGTCTGGAGCGGCTCTTCGATGAATCTGGCCGGCTGTCCATAGCAGGCGGCATGGAAGATAAGGTCGTATTTGCCGGAAATTTTGAACGGTTTTGAAAGGTCGTCGCGGGCAAAAGATAAATATTTATTCGGCATAAACCGGCTAAGGCGCCGGCCGGCACCGGTTAAACTCACGCCTTTTACTTTGCACTTCAAGTTCAGTTTCTCGTTCGCGTAATGCAGGATGCTAAAAAGATAACTCCCGATAAACCCATTAGCTCCGGTTATGAGCACGCTCTTACCGCGAAGCGGAGTGAAATCCACCAATTTTAAAATGCGCTCACAATCTTCTTTTACTATGTCTCTTTGGAGAATATCTTTCATTTTAGTGTCGTAACTTTGTTTGCGCCGGACATTTTAATGCCCATTTAATTTTGCGGTGAATTCCGCAAGACGCAAAAGTCCAAGCTCCAATTCCGCGCGCGAAGTGGCATATGAAATACGGATGAACCCTTCGCCATACTCCCCGTATGTGTCCCCCGAAAGGAGCGACACTCCGGCTTCGGCAAGCAACCGCGTTGCGAATTCGTCGGATGACAAACCGAAAGCGGAAATGTTCGGGAAAGCATAAAACGCTCCTTGCGGCGTGGCGCAAGTGATGTTTGGTATGGCCGCAAGACCTTGCACAACCAAGTCGCGGCGAGCTTTAAATTCCTTAACCATCGCCTGCACCTCATTCTGCGGACCGGTAAGCGCGGCCACTCCGGCGTATTGTGTAAACGCCGCAGTAGAGCCGAACATATTTACTGCCAAAAGATCCATTGCCGGCATAAATTCTCTTGGGGCGATTAAATACCCGAGCCGCCAGCCGGTCATTGCGTAAGCCTTAGAAAATCCATCCAAAAGGAGCGTCCTCTCTTTCATCCCCGGTATGCTTAAAATGCTTTCGTGCGGCGCATCGTAAGTAATCGCCGAATAGATTTCATCGGACAAAATATATGCATTGGTCGGTGCAATTATTTTTGCGATTTCTTCTAAATCGCCTCGCGACAACATTGTGCCGTTAGGATTGCCGGGTGAATTCAATATAATCAGTTTAGTTTTCGGAGAAACTAATTTTTCCAAATCCTGTGGATCCGGACGGAAATTATTCTTTTCCAAAAGAGGAAGTGCTTTGGGAACTCCGCCGAATAAAACTATGATGTTCCGATATGAAGGAAATCCGGGATCCGGATAGATTACTTCGTCTCCGGGAGTTATAAGCAAAGCCATAGCCATGAGCATGGCGGTTTTGCCGCTCGGCGTTACTACCACTTCGTCGGGAGAAGTTTCTACGCCGCGCGTTTTAGTAATATTCGCCGCAATCGCTTCGCGCAGTTCCGTAATACCCAATGAAGCTACATATTTTGTTTTACCATCAGAGAGCGCCCTTACCGCCGCTTCTTTTATGTGCGCCGGTGTTTCAAAGTCCGGCTGGCCGATTTCAAAGTGGACCACCTTTTTCCCTTCGGCTTCAAGCGCGCGCGCTTTTTTAGCCATCGCAAACGAGGATTTTTCGTTCATCGCGGCTAACGCCGCCCTTAAATTATTTTTATAATCCATTTAAGTTTTATTCCATTGTGCCGACTTTGCGCCCGCGGTCGGTGCCGGGCATTTGTGGTGTTTCCCAACCTTCAACTGGATCGATTATCATGTTTGCCCGGAATTCTTCGCGCGGAAGGTACGGATACATGTCCTCTATCGGCGTCTTCCACCCGAATATGCGCGGCGAATATTCGTACCATTCGCCGCAATCCACATCGCACACTATCGGTTCGTCGGCCGTGAGTATTTCGCGGATTTTAGCGCGCATCGCTTCCACGTCATTGGAGTCAATTTTTTCGGTGCGGATGCCGTAAGCCTGGCTTACTTTCAGGAAATCCGGCGGCACATAACTCCAGGCCTGCGAGCCGAGATAC
>JAZDEB010000005.1:0-4940 GCA_043809165.1 Candidatus Liptonbacteria bacterium | reverse complement strand
CGCGATTTGGAACGCAGGTATTTTTTGATTTGCCGCAACCAAAGTATATATATTTTTTTCATGTGTCCTGCATTATTTCCGCCATCCTCTACGTCTCATTCTCATGCGATCAATGGGACTGGCTGCTTCTTCGCGGATCGTAGAACCGGTAAGCGAAAGAAAAGCGTCTTCCAGGGAAGCTGTGCTGGTTTGTTTTTTTAATTCATCCGAAGTGCCGGTTGCAATAATCTTACCGTGGTCGATGATCGCAATGCGTTCGGCAATGCGGTCCGCTTCTTCCATGTAGTGAGTGGTGAAAAAAATCGTGGTCCCCTCGTTTTTGTTAAGCTCCCTTAAATATGTCCACATGTGGTTCCTGGTTTGCGGATCCAGCCCAAGCGTCGGCTCATCAAGAAAAATGATCTTTGGATGATGCAGAAGCCCCCTTGCGATCTCCAGCCGCCGCTTCATGCCGCCGGAGAATTCTTTAACCAAGCTGTCTTTCCTATCCCACAGGTCTACGAATTTAAGTAGGTCTTCGCTCCTCTGCTTCCTCATGCTCCCCGGCACATCGTATAACACCCCGTGTATTTCCATATTCTCCCAGGCAGTCAGATCATCATCCAGGCTGGGATCCTGGAAAACGATGCCGAACGAACGACGCGTCTCGTCGGGATGGTTAACCGGATCGTTACCATTCAGCATAATCTTGCCGCTGGTCGGCTGGAGCAACGTGGTAAGTATTTTAATTGTAGTGGACTTACCCGCTCCGTTCGGCCCCAAAAATGCAAAAATTTCGCCCTTTCCTACGTTGAACGAAATATTGTTTACTGCGGTAAAATCGTCGAATTTCTTTACCAGGTTTTTAACTTCAATGATGTTCATACTTTAGATGACGGGAGCCATTGTATCACAATTTCGAAACTAACCACTGCGGAAGAGGAGGGATTCGAACCCTCGAGGGCTTGCGCCCAACGCGCTTTCCAAGCGCGCGCCATAGACCGCTAGGCGACTCTTCCGGCTAATCGATATGGTACTATTAAAAGGTAAGTTACTCAAGACCACAATGCGTCACCTTATTTCCCTTAAAGAACAATCGGCGGAAGACCTCCGCACGATCATTTCTCTTGCAGCCAGGATTAAGGCCTTGCAAAAGAGTGGCAAACCGACCGATTACCTACACAATCAGACCCTCTTGATGCTTTTCCAAAAATCCTCTACCAGGACCCGCATCTCATTCGAAGCCGCAATGACGGAGCTCGGCGGCCACGGGATATACATCGACTCGCGAACGACCCAGTTTTCTATGTCTGATTTTAAAGATGAAATTCGCGCGGTAATGCGTTTCGGGAGCGCCTTGGTATTCCGTGCGTTAAAATCGGCCGACGTATTAGAAGCCGCTTCGTTCAACTGCATACCAGTAATAGATGCCTGCAGCGAAAAATACCATCCCGCGCAGGCGCTCGGCGACTTGCTCACAATGGCGGAATATTCCGGCGGAATTGAAAAAATCGGCAAAATTGCCTGGCTCGGTATTGAAAATAATGTGTCCAATACATTGGTGTTGGCTTCTGCCAAGCTCGGTATTGAAGTGGTTATTGCTGCCCCGGAAGCGGACAAGGAAAGTATTGATCCGGAATTGAATGCTATGGCTGAAACAACCGGGAAGATTGGCCGTACTCCGGATGTTCCTAAGGCGCTCGCCGGTGCGAATTTCGTACATACGGACACGTGGATGAACATGGAATTTTTCGAGAACGGCCATGTGAAACCGCAATTCGAAGAAGAATTCGAAAGGCGCAAAAAAGTTTTCCTGCCATACCAGCTAAATGCAAAAATAATGGATGCTTATGCTCCTACCGCCAAAATTATGCACTGTATGCCGTGCCACGTTGGATATGAAATCTCCCGCGACGCCATTGACCATAAAAATTCGATTATCTTCGACCAAGCGGAAAACAGAATGCACATACAAAAAGCCATACTGCTATGGCTTTTGGAAAAGGAAAATGTTGTCGGTTAACGATCAGAAATAATACTGCCCTTAAATTCCTTGCCGTTCAAAAGCGCTCCGAAGTTCTTTAAATCCTTGCCATTTATTATTATTGCACGCAGTTTTTCTTTTTCGGCGAGCGCCGCGGCCACTGGGTCAACCGGCGCATTCAACCCCGGGATCCACTTGTGCGGTATAAGCTTCTTATATTCTTTCCAAGTTAATTCCGGAAGCGGCACCGCGCCTGAGAATTTATGCGGGTCTTTATCGTACACAAAAGCCGGTTTGCCGGCTATCACTACTTCGCGTGCACCGAAATCCGCGGCAAGCTGCGCGGCCACGTAATCGGTGGACCAGCCCGGACGCCACCCGGAAGCGATAGTAAGCGGACACTTGGGTTTCTTTATCTTAAACCGCTCATCGAGCACCACCGGGCCGGCGATATCCTTGAAAATTGTACGCAGCAAATGAGCGTTCAAGCGCGTAGCATGGATGCCCAACCAGTCCTTGTCTTCGTCAACAATATTCGAAACGCCATGCGCCGCATCCTGGAAAAGACGGGCGAGCTTTCCCCCGCCGATTACCAGCACTATTTTTTTGCCGCCGCTTGCCGCCTTACTAACGAATGGTTTTAACTTCTTTAGAAATTCTACATCTATGTGGTCGGGGTGCACGATTGAACCGCCCAACGCTATTACGATGGTATTGCCAAAAGTATGCTTCATATTTTCATGCCACGCAATGCAGCAATTCGCTCCCCTATCGGAGGATGGGTCATGAATAATTTACTGAGCCAAGAAGTCCTGTGCCCGCCGGCTCCCCTATTTTGCGCCGAATCCTCTTTGTACGGGCTCGCGAGCCACAAGTGCGCAGTGGTGTTATTTACGCGCATCATTGGTGTTGGATCGCTGGAAATTCTTTCTAAAGCATTAGCCAAACCTTCCGGATAGCGAGTTAATAATGCGCCGGCTGAATCAGCCAAAAATTCTCGACGCCGCGAAATTGCCAACTGCATAAGCGTGGCGGCAATAGGCGCAAAAATCGAAGCTGCAATGCCAATCAATAAAAATACTCCACCATTATCACGGCCGTTGGAACGTCCGCGGAAACCCAGCCGCGAGCGCAGGAAAATATCGGATAAAATCGAAACAAAACCAACCAGCACCACGACCATGGTGGAAACCAGCATATCGCGGTTGCCAATATGCGAAAGCTCGTGCGCAAGTACTCCTTCCAATTCGCTACGGTCCAGGCGCGCAAGCAAACCTGCCGTTACTGCAACTACCGCATGCCCGGCATCACGCCCGGTAGCGAAAGCATTCGGCTGCTCCTCCGGGACAATGTAAATTTTCGGCGTGGGCAGTCCGGCGGTAATGGCCAGATTCTCCACTATTCTATAAAGCTCCGGCGCATTTTGCATGCTGACCGGCTGCGCGCCGGCCATTCCCAAAACAATTTTGTCCGAAAACCAGTAGCTCACAAAACTCATGGACACAGAAAGCGCTACTGCGAAATATAATATTCCCGGATTGCCGTATATTTGCGCGAATAGGTATCCCAAACCGATCACTACAATTAAAAATAAAGTGAAGATAAACCACGTTTTCCGGATATTTGATTCTTTGTTGGTATATAAGCTTTGTGCCATGGAAGACGATGGGTATTGACAGCCCTTATTATTGAATATACAAATGAGCTTAGCAAGGAGGGTGCCATGAGTCCGTTGTGCTGCACGGTGGCGGCCTGGATTTTGGTCCTCTCCGCCACCTTCGGTTCTCTGATCGACTGGAAGAGCATCTTCCACTCGATTTTCAAAAGAAAGAGGTAGTACATGAACGAAGTTGTTCGGTTCTTCTCCCGCGCAGCTGAGGTGGTCGGCTTCGTCTCGCTCACGGGATCAGTCGCGATGTTCTTCGCGCCACAAATCGCGAATCTCCTCGCAAGGAGGTCGGCTCATGCCCGCCGCGCGCATTGAAAAGCGTCCGGCGGGTTTTCGTTTTTAGAATTTGACTTGCACCGCTTCCCTCTCCGCAGTATTGGCTACTTCGAAGAATTTTTCCTGGTTGAAGCCGAGTATCCCCGCAATCAGGTTCGTCGGGAAGGAAGCAATCTTGGTATTTAAGTCGCTTACTGTGCTGTTGTAGAAACGGCGGGCGGCCTGCATCTTGTTTTCGGTGTCAGACAGCTCGCGCTGCAATTCCAGGAAATTGGCGTTAGCTTTCAAATCCGGATAATTCTCGGCTACCGCAAAAAGCGTTTTCAGGGTACCCGACAGCGCATTTTCCGCGTCGGCACGCTCCAGCGGATTGCCACCCTTAGTCATCACTGCGCTGCGCGCAGCTGTTACGTTTTCCAGCACGCTTTTTTCGTGCCCTGCATATCCCTTAACAGTTTCTACTAGATTAGGGATAAGGTCATAGCGGCGCTTTGATTGCACGTCGATATCCGACAGCGCCTCTTTAGCCCTAAACCGCAATGTTACCAATCGGTTATAGGTGAATATTAACCACAGCACGATTAACCCCAAAACAATATATAGGTAGATCATATGCTTTTAACTATACCTTTTTCTTTGCCGCCGTCAATAAACTCAATTTTGGCAATTTGATTAATAATCCATTCCTCCGCCCATTCCGGACATGCCGCCGGATTTTTCTTCTTCTTTCTTTGGTATTTCGGTTATTGCCGCACCTATCATTAAGTAAGTAGAAGCTACCGAAAGCGCGTTCATGAATGCGGTTTTTGTAACCTTGAGCGGGTCTATAATTCCGCCCTCCTTAAGGTTGCTGATTTGGTTCGTAACCGCATTAAATCCGAGCCACTTGTCTTTTGATTCCATTTTTTTGCGGGCCAGCTCTTCGATTTTGCCATTCGACTCTCCACTGTTTTCAATTATAGCGGCGAGTGGAGCGGACATTGCGTGCATCAAAATCGCTTTAGCTGCTTCCTCAACGGTGTTGTAATCGTG
>JAZDEB010000004.1:0-2515 GCA_043809165.1 Candidatus Liptonbacteria bacterium | reverse complement strand
TGAAACCAGTATAAACACCAAGCCAATGAAAAACACGGAAAACGACAAAAATAACTGCCTTTTGCTGCGCACGCTCTTCCAATATTCAATAATTGCATCAAGGAGGGTGGCGCTGGAAAGAAGAAGGAGCGCCGTCTTGTAATAAATATTCATGGGCACCAATGCAATCACCAGGGCCATTTCGCCGACAATGAACGAATAAACTGCTGCTGCAAAGCGCGGATGGACAGTTTTAAGCCCGCTACGCTCCGCTTCCCTCCTGAAAAGCGGCTCTGTAAGAAAATAGAGCACGGTACTCCCACCCAGGGCACGGGCAAACGAAAACGCCTCCTTTCCAGTTTTAATGTCGGCAAACAATATAAACCCTCCGAGGAAAACGGACAGGATTATAAATAATTCATGCACGCGATTGCGGTCCAGGAATGCTGATTCCTTCATTCCCAGGACCAAAAACCACAATGCGAAGATTATGGCGGCATTCTGGAAAGTCGCCGGAGAGAAAACCCCGATGATATATGCCGTAAGCGCCGGGGCGATAATCGATCTCAACGGGAAATAAGGCCACATTAAAAACACTGCCGCGATAATCGCAAGCAACCACGATGGCAGATACCACCAAGCCGCGGATAATGCCGCGGCCCTAAGTAGTAAAGACCAGGGAATTTGACCTGTAATTGATTTTAACTTTTCCTCCATCCTTCAGTTCCCCGCGGATCATTTTGTCCGCGAGTGCGTCCAGAATTATCTTTTGCATCAGCCGCTTGAGCGGCCGCGCACCGAACTCCGGATCGAATCCTTCTTTCGCTAAATACTTGCGCGCCGCCGGATCAAGTATGATCGTAATGTCGCGTTCACGCAGGCGTTTTTGTATAAAACCAACCTGTATCTCCACAATTTTTTCGATGTCCTCCGGACGCAATGGATGGAAAATTATTATCTCATCGATGCGGTTCAAGAACTCCGGCCTGAAACTGTGGCGGAGGGATTCCATTATTTTTTCGCGATAATCATCTTCTTCTTCGCGAATGGCCGAACCCTGCGCGCCGCTGAACCCTAAATTGGACATGGCGCGGATATGCTGGCTACCCACGTTCGAAGTCATGATGATTATGGAATTCTTGAAATTGACCACCTTGCCCTTGCCATCGGTCAAACGGCCGTTATCAAGGATTTGCAAAAGCAGATTGAACACTTCGGGATGGGCTTTCTCGATTTCATCGAACAAGATTAGGCTGTACGGACGATGACGCACCACTTCGGTAAGCTGCCCGCCTTCTTCGTGCCCAATATATCCCGGAGGAGAACCTATTAAACGGCTGATGGCATGTCTTTCCATGTATTCCGACATGTCTACCTGAATCAAAGCTTTATCGTCGTTGAACATGAACTCAGCAAGCGCCCTGGCAAGTTCAGTTTTCCCTACGCCGGTTGGCCCAAGGAACATAAATGAACCGAGTGGCTTGTTCGGGTCGGATAATCCCGCACGAGCACGGCGCAACGCGCTGGCAACTGCTTTAATCGCTTCTTCCTGCGCAACTACGCGGCTCGACAAGACATCTTCGATTTTCAAGAGTTTCTCGCCCTCAGATTCGAGCATGCGCTGTAACGGTACGCCTGTCCATGCAGCTACAATTGCCGCCACGTCTTCCTTGTCTACCCACTCTTTAAGGAAATGCAGCTCTTCGTTTTTCCTGGATTTCCTGCCGCCCTGAGCGCCCTTGGCCGCTCTGCCAACGCTGTGAGCCGCACCTCCAAAATGCTTCTTCTCGTAAACTTCATGGTTCTTCTGCGCCTGCGGCAATTCTCCGTAAATGATTTGTGCCACTCGCTCAAGATTGCCGTCGCGCTCGGCCACTTCTACTTCCCTTTTCAGCGTTTCTATTTTTCGGCGCAATTCATGCAGCGTCTCGAATTTCATCTTTTCGGTATGCCAGCGCGCGGAAAGCTCATCGTTGTCCGATTTTAATTTCTTAAGTTCATTGTCTATCTCCTTTATGCGGCCGGCTGTTTTCTCCGGACTTTCATTAATAAGCGCCTGCTTTTCAATCTCAAAACGGGTGATTTCCCGGCGCAACCGGTTTATTTCGGTGGGCAAGCTTTCCGATTCAAGGCGGCGTGCGGCAGCCGCTTCATCAATCAAATCCACTGCCTTGTCTGGTAAAAAACGGTCGGTGATGTACCGGGCCGAAAGATTTACCGCGGCTACAATGGCTTCGTCGCTAATCCTAAGCCCGTGATGTATTTCGTATTTTTCCTTAAGGCCGCGCAGGATTGACACCGAATCGTCAATGCTCGGCTCTTCAACGATTACCGGCTGAAAGCGCCTCTCCAGAGCCGGATCCTTTTCAATATACTTCTGGTATTCGCGAGTAGTTGTTGCGCCGATTGCATGCAGTTCTCCGCGGGCAAGTGCGGGCTTCAATAAGTTCGAGGCATCAACTGCGCCTTCGGCCGCACCCGCACCGACAATCGTGTGAATCTCGTCTATGAACAGCAATAAATTTCCCGAAGAATT
>JAZDEB010000003.1:0-4453 GCA_043809165.1 Candidatus Liptonbacteria bacterium | reverse complement strand
TTCCAGTTGATGATTTTCTTATTTTATCTCTGGTCGAAACAGATTGTTTACGCCCCAAATTATTAACACTTACAGCACACGAGCGCGAACAATATATCTTAGGATCAGACGCTTTAGCTAAAAACTTTTTCGAACAACCAGAACGCTTACAAATCCTGCTAACCCTATTTCTATGAAAATCATAAATACCTTTGGCCCAATTCGCTTTCGTGATCAAGCCCTGCTTCAAACGATATTCGTCCGAGCTATAAAATAGATTCACGTTATGTTTTTATGCTGAGCCGGAGAGAGGACTCGAACCTCCAATGCCTTTCGGCGCCTTCGCATTACAAATGCGCTGCTCTACCAATTGAGCTACTCCGGCTTATAAAAATATAGCTAACGGTAGTGTATCGCTTTTTATAAAATAATCAACTTTTCTGAACTAAGTTATAGACGGGCCAACATCAACTCCCGCTTAAGATTTGATAAAGAAAATATAAAGAAATAAGCTCATTGCGGTATATCAAGATTACCCGTACAATTTAGGTGAAATTTAGAATTACTTTATCGACCACACATGTCCAAATTCGTCCACCTACATACGCATTCCCATTATTCCCTGCTGGATGGGCTAAGCAAGATCGACGGCCTGGTAGAGCGCGTTAAAGCGCTCGGCATGGATTCCGTTGCAGTAACCGACCACGGTGCGCTTTATGGCGCGGTTGAGTTTTACAAGAAAGCGAAGAAAGAAGGAATTAAACCGATTCTGGGAGTCGAAACATACGTAGCCCCACGCGACCGCTTCAGCAAAGAAAACGGCGAACGTTATTATCATTTAATTCTTCTCGCAGAAAACAATACCGGTTGGAAAAATCTTATCCAATTGGTAACCAAAGCCCACCTAGAGGGTTATTATTACAAACCGCGCATAGATAAGGATTTATTGCGCGAACACCACGAAGGATTAATCGCCCTTTCGGCTTGCCTTGGCGGCGAAATCGGCCAAACGCTTTTAACCGGTAATATAGATGAAGCAGAACTCATCGCCAAAGAATACGAAGAGATTATGGGCAAGGGAAATTATTTCCTGGAGATACAAAAGCATCCGCACCTGGCCGATTCAGAAAAAATTGAACCGCTCTTGATAACGCTTTCGGGAAAAACCGGGATTCCCCTGGTGGTCGGGCAGGACAGCCACTATCTCCAGCCGGAGGACGCCGAATACCAGGACGTGCTTCTTGCGGTGCAGACCGGAAATACCGTTAATGATAAAGACCGCCTGTGCATGAAAGAGGACGATTTTTCTCTTGCCCCGCCGGAAGAAATGGAGAAAAAGTTCGCGCATCTCGGCGAAGCGGGCGCGCGGGCAATTGCACAAACCGTAGAAATAGCTGCGCGCTGTAATGTTGAATTAGAGCTCGGAGTAGTACATCTACCCCATTTCGAAAAACCCGATGGCAAAAGTGCCAACGAATATTTGCGGGAATTAGTTAATGAGCGCATCGGCGACCGTTTCACTAAAGAACAGCAAGCCAAAGAGGTGCTGGACCGCCTGGAATACGAACTTAGCGTGATTGAAAAAACCGGTTTTGCCGATTACTTTTTAATCGTGCAAGACCTGATCATGTGGGCCAAAAGCCACGGCATTGCCGTGGGCCCCGGGCGCGGTTCGGCCGCAGGCAGCTTGGTTTCGTATATCTTAAAAATCACCGACATTAATCCTTTAACTTACGGATTGCTATTCGAGCGTTTCCTGAACCCGGAACGCATACAGATGCCTGATATCGATATCGACTTTGCCGATCTCCGCCGCGACGAAGTCTTAGCTTACGCCCGCGAAAAATACGGGGAAGACAAAGTTGCGCAGATTATTACCTTCGGGACGATGGCCGCGCGCGCCGCAGTGCGCGACGCCGGGCGGGCAATGGGATTTTCGTATGCTTTCTGCGACCAGCTGGCCAAGTTAATTCCGTTCAATATGGACTTGACCGATTCGATCGAAAAAGTCCCGGAGCTTGCGGAGTTGTACGAAAAAAACCCGGATGCTAAAAAACTTTTAAATACTGCCCGCCACCTTGAAGGTGTTGTCCGCCACGCCTCCGTTCATGCCTGCGGAACAGTGATTTCAAAACATCCCCTTACGGATTACGTGCCGCTGCAATATCCGCCGCAGGCCCGCGACCGCATCATTACACAGTTCGAGATGCATTCGATCGAAGACCTGGGACTTTTAAAAATCGACTTCCTCGGCCTCAAAAACCTAACCATTATCCAGGAAACCGTAAAACTCATAAAAGAATTGCGGAATGAAGAATTAGACGTGTCGCGCCTGCCGCTTAATGACGTGAAAACATTCAAATTGTTGCGTGCTGCGGATAATACAGGAATATTTCAGTACGAAAGTCAGGGGATGAGACGTTATATGAAAGACCTGAAGCCGACCGAGTTCGAAGATCTTATCGCCCTGGTGGCCTTGTTCCGCCCGGGCCCAATGGAGCTTATCCCCTCTTTTATTAAGCGCAAGCACGGCGAAGAAAAAATAATTTATTTGCATCCACGGCTAGAGCCGATCCTTAAGAATACTTACGGCATCGGCGTATACCAGGAACAAATGATGCAGATTGCGCGCGATTTGGCCGGCTATACGCTGCCGGAAGCAGACACGCTGCGCAAAGCCATCGGCAAGAAAATAAAATCGCTGCTTAATGAGCAAAAAGAAAAACTCATTAAGGGGATGGTTAAAAACGGCATCGATTTAAAAATTGCCAAGGCCACCTGGGAACTCTTCCCGCCGTTCGCGCGTTATGGTTTCAACAAAAGCCATGCCGCATGCTATGCATTAATTGGATACCAAACCGCATACTTAAAAGCGCATTATCCGGAAGAATTCATGGCCAGCTTACTGAATGCCGATTCCGGTGATATTGACCGCATCTCATTACTTATCAATGAAGCGAAACAGGAAAAGATAGAAATACTTCCCCCGGATATTAACAAGAGTTTCGTGAGTTTCACGCCCGAAGGGGAAAAAATCCGCTTCGGCTTGCTGGCCATTAAAAATGTGGGTGCACACATAACCGAAGTGATTATCGCCGAGCGCATACAACGCGGGGCATTCAAAGATTTCCCGGATTTACTTTGCCGCATAACGGATAAGGATTTGAACAAAAAATCCCTTGAGAGTTTGGCGAAAGCCGGAGCTTTTGATCCATTAGGCATCGAGCGCAACGCAATACTAGAGAATATGGACGAGATACTGCGGTTCCTTAACGCCCTTAAAAAAGGATCTGGAAGCGGCATTGGGTCGCTTTTTGGGAATGATATGCCTAAGGTGTCGGTTAAGTTGAGCCTTAAAGAAGTGCCTGCGGCAAGTCCGGCGGAGCGGCTTAAATGGGAAAAAGAACTGCTTGGGTTCTACCTTTCAGACCACCCGTTAAATGCACATAAAGAAAAAATAATGAAGGCGCAGGCCAAACCGATCAGTGATGCGCTATTGATAAAAAACGAGAATACTCCCGTGCGCATTGCCGGAGTAGTTTCCGAAGTTAAAAAGATATTCACCAGAAACGGCGATCCTATGGTTTTCGTAAAACTGGAAGATTTCTCGCCGCAACCAATAGAAATAGTTGTATTCAATAGCACCTATACAAAAACCCAGGCCTTATGGGAGTTAAATAGCGTGGTTGTGGTGCAGGGACGCATGTCCGAAAGGAATGGCGAGAATAAGCTAATCTGCGACCAGGCGGTAAAACTTGCATAAACCGCAATCACTATAAAAGACTTGCGGGAGGCGCGTATGTTTGCCTCCCGCTTTTTGAAGTTGACTGCGGTACGAAATGAGCGGCTTACATCACCTCGCTTCCGGAAACGCACGATGGGAAGGGAGCTCTCCATGCGCCCGCTCGCCTACGGTTGGCGTGCTCGAGAGCCCTCTCAAGCTCATCGATCTTCACGCTGAGCCACATGGTGGCTTCAGGCTCGTCCTCTTCCACGGACTTCATCATCAACCCTTTCATCGTATCCAGTATGACCGTAAGAGGTGCATTCGCACACCTCAAATGATATTCTGCGAGAACGCAGTTACGAAGCATGGCACCCCCTTGCTAAAAATATGTATACATTAAACCCTGCCCGCGGTCAACTCGTCATCGCTGCTCAAAATACTGCTCTTATACTTTAATATTATTTTTACCGGGCGCCTTCTCCGGGCGCATTAGTGGGAAAAACACCGTCTCGCGCATCGGCTTATCCATTAGTACTGCAAATAGCCGTTCAGAAACTCCAAAGCCAGCTGCCGGAGGCATGCCGTATTCCAACGCAGTCAAAAAATCTTCATCTAAAAATTGTGCTTCCTTGTCCCCCGCCACGCGTAAGCGCATCTGTTCCTCGAAACGCAAACGCTGGTCAATCGGGTCGTTTAATTCCGTAAAGCCCTTGCCTAATTCTGTGCCGCCGGCAATAACCTGCATGC
>JAZDEB010000002.1:0-9707 GCA_043809165.1 Candidatus Liptonbacteria bacterium | reverse complement strand
TGATCATGGTGAGCCGCTCAACACCCATGCCGAAAGCAAAACCCTGCCACTCGCGCGGGTTATACCTGGCGTATTCGAACACGCGCGGATGGACCATGCCGGCACCCATCACTTCCAACCACTTTCCCTTAAAGAAAATATCAACTTCCACTCCCGGCTCCACGAACGGGAAATAGCTGGGACGGTAGCGGAATTTCATCTGCTTGCCGAAGAATTTTTTGAAAAATGCCTCTATTACGAATTTGAAGTTGGCGAGCGTTATGTCTTTGCCAACCATCAAACCTTCCAGGTTCAGGAAGTGCGCCTCATGGGTCATATCCGTTGCCTCATATCTGGATACGCGCCCGGGGACGATAATTTGGAATGGCGGCGTATGCGCTTCCATATAACGCACCTGCACCGGACTGGTGTGTGTGCGCAGGAGCAAACGGTCTTCGCTGTTTTTCTGGTCGCTGTTTTTTACGCCTTCTTTTATCCAGAACGTATCCCACATGTCGCGCGCAGGATGGTCCTTGGGAATGTTTAGCGCATCGAAATTGTAATATTCTGTTTCCAGTTCCGGGCCTTCCACGGTTGAAAAATTCAATCCGGTGAAAATTTCTCGCACTTGTTTTTCTACTATCGAAAGCAAGTGCACGTGCCCGCGCTCCGGACGCCTGCCGGGTGCGGTAAGGTCTATCCGTTTTTTTGTAGCTGCGTTCCCTTCTTTAGCCAAAGCATCCGCCCGTTCCGCAATTTTTTCTTCGATTTCTGCGCGAAGCGATTGCAAAGCCGGACCAACCGTACGCCGTTCTTCTATCGGCAAGTCCTTAAGTGTTTTTAAGAGTGCTGTTAGCTCGCCTTTACGCCCCAAATATTTCACCCGCAGCGATTCCAACTCGTGCGCCGTGCGCGCTACTACAAGCTCCTCACCCAGAGCTTTTTTAATACCGTGAATATCGATAGCCATTTTAGTTATGCTAACAAAATAGGGGTTAAAAAACAAAGTTCTTAGCGGTGCCGGCGGATGGAATCGGACCATCTACCTAAGCGTTATGAGTGCTTCGCTCTAACCAATGAGCTACGCCGGCATGCATGAATGTTATACCGCAAATCGCGCTTCAAGTGAAGGCCGCACTGAACGGGAACCTAAATTTGCGATAAAGTGAATTTCAATTTATAATCAAGCCGCTTATGGATGCGCAGTATACGTTTGCGCAGTAATCACTATAACCGCGGGGAAGTGTAACGGTTTGCACACGAGCCCCATAAGCTTGAGGCAGCCGGTTCGACTCCGGCCCCCGCAACATTAAATGTTTATGTGCCAAATATAAAGAGATGGCCCGCAACGCGTACGCGTTGCGGGCTTTGGTCGGGGCATGGCGATTTGCTGTCGCGCGCACCCCCCTAGTTCACTCTGCAGGTGGTGTAGGCGTAAGCGGGCGTGGCGGTGCGCTCCACCGCGACCAGCGCATCAATCGCCTGCTTCACCGTACAGATCTTCCTCCGAGGAAACCCCTCCCTGAGCCTGAGCTCTCCACCGACCAGCTCGGCGATCCTTCGGAACCGATCTTCGGTGAGGTCGAAGGGATCCGTGTAGTTCACTGCACCGCCTGTGTCCTGACTACCCATGTCCTCGAGACACACCTGACGGACGGCGCGCGCAACGCTTGTCTTCAGCGCATTCACGGTCATCTTGATCACCCCCCTTCCACTTATTTACGCGCCAGAAAGTACGTATAATCGCGGGAATTACTGACCGCAGTTTTACATCATAACCATCGTGCAGTCAAATCGCTGTTGCGGAACGCTGCTTGCCGTGGCATTCTAATAGCACATGCGAATAGCCATTTTAGGGTTCGGACGCGAGGGCCAATCGCTCCTCACATACCTTAACAACAACCGCCGCTACCGCGATGCCGACACTACCGTACTCGATAAAAATTCTGCAGTTAAAGTTCCGCGCGGAGTTTCTCTCGTAGGCGGCAAAAATTATTTAAAAGACCTCGCCCAATACGATGTTATTTTCCGTTCGCCCGGTATTCCCTATCATCTGCCGGAGTTTCGCGCCGCAGCCAAAAAGGGTGTAGAAATTTCGAGCGCAACCAAACTTTTCTTTGAGAATTGCCCTTGCCCGATAATCGCCATAACCGGCACAAAGGGTAAGACCGGTACAGCTACATTAATATATGAAATTCTCAAAGCCGGCAAAAAAGACGTACGCCTGGGCGGGAATATTGGCGTACCGGCACTGAATATGCTGCCGAAGCTTCACAAGAAATCATTAGTTGTACTTGAGTTATCCAGCTTCCAATTGCAGGATTTGGAAACGTCGCCGCACGTTGCCGTGGTAACTGAAACTTTCCCAGACCACCAAGACGTGCACAAAAACCTGGCTGAATATTACCGCGCGAAAATTGCGATTGCGCGATATCAAAACTCTAAAGACCTTGTGTTTTATTTTTTGAACAATAATAAAGGAAAATGGATCGCATCGCACGGCATAGGAAAAAAGATCGCAGTTAGCGAAAAAGAATTTTCCTTATTCAAACCGGAAGACCTTAAAGTCCGCGGTGCGCATAATTATAAAAATGCAGTGATGGGTGCGCGAGTTGCAGAAGCATTGGGCATATCACGAGATACGATCCGGCACACAGTTATGAACTTCCGCGGCGTCCCGCACCGCTTGGAGTTCGTGCGCAAGGCGGGAAATATTTCTTTTTATAACGATTCGGCTTCGACTACTCCCCACTCCCTTGCTGCAACAATAACCGCATTCCCGGGCGTGCCGCTCGCGGTAATCGCCGGAGGGAAAGATAAAAACCTGGATTATGCGCCTGTTAAAAAAGCCGTATATTCCAAGGCGGCCAAACAACTTCAGGTAATCGTGTTGATTGGGGAAAATAAAAATAAGATCGCGAGGGCAATTGGCAAAGCGACTTCTAAGATAATCTATTCAAGAAACCTTAACGATGCAATTCATGAAGCATATCGCACCGTGCGTGCGCGTGGCACAAAAAGTACAAATGGCACAAAAAATGCAGGCAACGTAAACGGAGTGGTAGTGCTCTCTCCCGGAGCGGCCAGCTTTGACATGTTTAAAAACTACGCCGACCGCGGCGAACAGTTCCGCACTATTGTTCGGAGTATTAAATAATCCGGAGAAATACAGCACCATTCACACTTTTTCGGGGCGCTTTACAATATATATTTTATATGGTATAATTCAGCGGTACGTACGAAAGGAGGTGGCTACTCAGAAACCGCCATCTCACTCTCGAGGAGTTGAAAGAACTGTAGCGCCATTACAGGCTGCTGATACATGATCGGAGGTAGAGTTGAAGACTTCCCTGACTTCGAACGAGGTGCAGGAGTTGAAGCGACTCCTCGCGATCGTGAAGCAGGATGGCGGTTGGCTCCCCGACGAAGAGAGTATGCGTCTCCTGCACGGAACGGTGTCCATGTGGGCACCGGAGCTCGTGATTACCCGCATAGTTCACTGGAGGCGTGAGATCCTGCTCGCCGTCTACGGCGATGAGGTCGAGCGGTTCCGCGGCCACTGGCACATTCCGGGCGGGTACAACCGCTTCCCGGAAGCCGGTATCCAGGAGACGTGCTCCCGAGTGGCCCTTCGCGAGCTGGGCGTGGATGTCTCCTACGTCTACACCTACCCCAACCCGCACAAGTGGACGAACGAGGAGCACCCGTACGGTCACCCGCTCTCGCTCTACGTGAAGTGCGTGCCACTCAGCGAGATCGTCGAGACCGACACGATGAGGTTCTTCTGCAGGGAGAACCTGCCCGAGAACCTTCTGCCCGTACACCTGCAGTTCATCATGGAAAGCATTTTCTAGCTCATCAAGCAGTCCCGCAAGGACCGCGCCACAATCTAAGGCCCGACATGTGTGTCGGGCCTTACGTTTTTTACATATTCATTAAATATTTATCATCCACGCGTATAGTTCTTCGATTTGCACAAGCCCCACGCACTAGGTAGAATTCAGCATATGTCGCTTATCACCAAAAAAGAGCTGGATCATTTAACCGAGCTGGCACGGCTGGAACTGACCGCTAAGGAAGAAGAAAATCTGCTGCGCGATTTGCCGAAAATATTGGAGCATTTTGAAGAATTGAAAGAAGTGGCCACGAGCATTGCAGCCGGTGAAGGAATAGACAGAAAAGAACACGAGAACACCTTCCGCGATGACGAATCGCGCGTGAATACCAACCAGGGCAAAGGGGGGAAATCGTTTCCGAAAAAGGAGGACGGCTACTTAAAAATCCCTCCGGTATTTGAATAATTATTATGGAATTTAAAAACTTAACTCTCCGCTCGTTCCACGAAAAACTCCGCGCCAAAGAATTTTCTGCGCTCGAAGCGACGCAGGCGTATTTAAAACGCATAAGAAAAGACGATCCGGAGATACAGGCATTTTTAAGAACCCGCGACGAAAAAGCGCTGCAGGAAGCTGAAGCAGTGGATTTGAAAATAGCCAAAGGAGAAAGAATCGGGCCGCTGGCCGGTGCGCCGATTGCACTTAAAGACAACATGTTGGTTGAAGGTGAAATTTCTACGGCTGCATCCAAAATATTGGAGCATTACACCGCGAGCTACGACGGCTACGTTGTTTCTAAACTAAAATCCGCCGACGCCGTGTTAATTGGAAAAACCAACCTCGACGAATTCGCCATGGGCTCTTCTACGGAAAATTCCTCATTCCAGGTTACAAAAAACCCATTAGATAAGACGCGCGTCGCCGGCGGGTCATCCGGTGGTTCAGCTGCGGCGGTTGCAGCGGGCATGGCATTGGGATCTTTAGGATCGGATACCGGCGGGTCTATTCGTTTGCCGGCGGCTTTCTGCGGAGTAGTAGGACTAAAGCCAACATATGGCGCAGTATCGCGAAGCGGACTCATAGCACTTGCTTCGAGTTTGGACCAAATTGGACCGTTTGCAAAAACCGTTGAAGATGCAGCAACAATTTTCCAGGCGATTGCCGGTTACGACAACATGGATTCCACGAGCGTAGACCATAAATACGATGAAGAGCTGATAAAGCCGGACGCCGAACGGCTAAAGGAACTTGTGATCGGCATACCCGATGAATATTTCATAGAAGGCATTGAGCCAGAAGTGGCCATCGCCGTCCAATCAGCCATAAAAGAATTTGAAAAAATGGGGATTGCTACAAAACGCATCTCGCTCCCCCACACCAAATACGCATTGTCCTGTTATTATATAATCCTCCCCCCGGACGCGAGCTCGAACCTGGCCCGGTGCGACGGCATACGTTATTCGCCGAACCCCGAACACCGCGCCACGAATTTGCGCGACCTATATTTTAGTGCACGAGGAAAAGGTTTTGGCCCGGAGCCCAAGCGGCGGATTATACTAGGTACGTTCGTACTTTCCGCCGGCTATTACGATGCATATTACGGCAAGGCCGTAGCAGTAACAAAAATGATCTCGCACGATTTCGAAGAGGCCTATAAGGATGTTGACGTGATACTCACCCCCATTGCGCCATCGCGCGCTTTCAAGATCGGAGAGAAAGCGGACGACCCGCTGGCAATGTACTTGACGGACATATTCACAATTCCGGTTAACCTGGCGGGGTTGCCGGGAATATCAATTCCGGTTAAAGGCATAGAAGGATTGCCAATCGGCTTCCAATTGATAGGCCGAAAATTCCGCGAAGTAGATATTCTCGGCCTGGGCCAACTGTACCAGAAAAATTAGGCACTAATGGAAAACCGTTCCGGTAGCTGCGGATCCCGTGGGCGCCACAACTTCCGTACCGTTTATTGCAGTTATTGTGATTTCCTTGCTGCCAACAGCGTGCATCCCGGTGATTGCTAACACCTTATTTAAATAAGGTTCCAGTAGCTTGCTCACATTTGCATCACGCGAATTTTTTAGTGAAAGCATGATTCCTTTTGATGTTTGCAGCGTGAATAATCCGCTGGCTGTGGCCGGCCCAACAAGCATACCTTGTACGTCGATTTGTTCCACTCCACTTGCCTGCGTACTCGCAAAAATACTCATCTGTTCGGTTAAGTCGCGGTTATCTGCGCGGAGCACGTCCATGTCTCCGCGGATTTTTTCCAGCTGCTGCCTAAGGTCGGAGGCGGAACTCAAGGCGGCATCACGGTCGGTTTGAAATATGGTGCCCTGCTTGGTCAAATTCATATTCTGGATGAAAAATGCCGTTGCTGTTGCCGCCAGCACTAAAATTAATAGTCCCATCACTATATCAACCAAACGATGCTTGCCTCCTCCGGGGGTTTTAGCCATGGGCGCACTAAATCCTATAGCGTTGAAACTAGAAGAGCCGAAAGACATCGGTTCCACGCTTTTGGCTACGGTTATCGGCGATGCGCTTGCTTTCACCGCGGAAATATTGAGAGAAGAAACGCTGCCGGGAGAAGAGACTTTTATGGCTGGCGCCATCGGTTTTACGGCGTCAACCATGGGCCGCACCGCCGGCACTATTCTCATCGCTTCATTAACATCTTTTTCCTGCCATCCGGCTTCTATCAATGCTCCGCGAATCGCCTCTTTTGAAACACCTACTTTAAGCTGTTCGTTTACGTAATCCTGCAATTGTTGGTTTACCATGTTTTTATTATAGCAGAATAAAAACAATTGCAATTGTAAATAATGCACAACTTCGCTACAATGGCTTCGTGATATTAATAACGCACGCAGTCGGGGGCGCTGCAGCCGGCATCCTCTTTAGATCTCATCCTATACTCGCATTCTTTGCGGGTTTTGTCATCCATTTTTTCCTGGACGCAATTCCGCATTGGCATTATCCGATGCGTTCGTTTGAATACAACAAAGAGAATCCCAAGGAATGGACATTCAAGCCGACGCTTCGCACTTTCGGAAGGGACATATTAGTAACCGGCTTTGATTGTTTGTCCGGCTTCGCAATCGCCGCATTGGTTACCCGGCACAGCAGCCCGGCAACATTCAATGCTGCAATTCTAGGCGCGATAGGCGGGGTCCTCCCTGACTTCCTAAACTTAGTTTATTACGTATTCCCCAAATCACTGCTTAAATATTTCAAGCGCTTCCACCATGCCGTGCACGCCGATATGCGCTTGGACAATAATTATGCGTTGGGCCTTTCGATGCAGCTCGCAATTTTATTCCTGCTCGCCGCCGTTCTGGTGCGCTGAATTATGTTGAATTTCCGCTAACTTTTACCGGGCGGTTTTTCCCGCTTCAGAGCGCATAAAGGACATATTTTCATTGCGAAATAGGATCCGCCGGAAAAACCGGCAGGAAGGGCACCATGTCGGCGGCGGAACCTTGAACCGTTCGAACCAGCCAAAGTCCTCTGGGTCAATGATGAACTCGAGCTTGCAGTTCTGGCACGTTCGGGCCTCCAAATTACTGAATTCCATAATGTTATTGTTTCCCTAAGAACGTCCCTATTTTCTGTCCGAGCACTTTTTTGAAATCACGCATCAGTTCTAGTATTCGCTATTCCATACACATCACTCCGATGAGCAATCACTAGTATATATACCTGATGTTTCTTGATTTCATATACCACCCGCCAATCACCCATACGAAGTTTCCAAAACTTTTTGAGCGTTGCACGGAGAGGTAATCCATATAACTCTGGGCGGGTTGTAAGTTTTGCCTCAATGGCAAGTCGGATTCGGGACGCTGCGGCATTATCCAAGCGCGGTATATCCTTTTTTACCACCAAAGGATGATACAGAATTATAAACGATCCCATGCTTTACTATGTGAAACATAGGTGCCTTTCATAGTGCGCCTGTCATCAGCAACCAGACCGAGCATCATATCTTCTTCAAGTGAGAGTGCGAGCGCTAACAACTCCGCTGCTTTCGTTGCAACTGGCACGTTTTCTCGCTTTGCGCTTGCTTTCAGCGCAACTTCTACTTCGGGCTCGGTAGTGATATTAATCCGGGTTTTGTTGGTAGCCATATCCAAAGTGTATCAAAATCGTATCACCTTTGTCAAGAGGAGGGCTTAAAGGCCACGCTGCCGAGATGGGATAGATCAGGAAAGATGGAAACTATGCAATCCTCTCTTGGTAACAGTTCTTGCAATATACCTCGGCGCGTTCTTCCTCACGGTACGGTGATTCCATGGCGTTCCCGCATCCTGCGCACTGGCGCGCGTTCCGTTCGTTATCTTTTACCCAGATATTCATCTTTTCGTTAATGCGGCAAAACGGGCATTCGCGGGGCAACGGTACATTCATATGCCGATGGAATGCTAGTTCCATTTCGATGATGCGGTATCCTTTGCCGCATCGTTCGCACGCAATTGTTTCGTCCAAGATAGAATCCGGCGCATCCTTGATGTGATCGGGTAGATCCTCTGCGCGTATAGTATTCTTGTATTCTCCTTCCGAACTTTCGCGCCAGGCATAATGCTTGCTAAGCGCTTGTTCTTTTGTGTGAGGAAAGAAATTCTGTGCGAGCGTGGCATTGTAGGCAAAGGGTGAAAGATCGGGTGGGAAAAACTCCCCGTAGCGGTAGGTGTTGCCGCGCGCATCGACATACGGCATTTCGTCCATGTGCGAACGGATGCGCGCGGTTAGATTTTCATATTCTTCTTTTGTATATTGCCGGTTCAAGATATAGTAATCGCCTTTTTTCATCGAAACACAGCCGAAATGATGGGCGCCGCCGGTGGAAAGCTTACAATACTCCGCATCGGAAAGATTGATTCCTGCTTCGCAAGTGAAGCGGATACGCGTGGCGTTCTCCCCCGCCACCACATCTTCATACGATAACGAAAGGTTATTCCCCCACATTGAAACATCGTAACAATCTTTGTTCAGCGGCCCGAACATGCGGAACAGATACCGGCAATCTTCGCATTGGGTCACTTCAATGCAATCCTTCGCATTCTTGGAAAAAAATACATTCGGTCCGGTGCAGTCGGTCGCAAACTCGTTATACTCCGACTTCACCATCTGCGTCTTCCAGTGCGCCTCCGCTTTTTTCTGCAATTCTTTGTAGGACTTATAGGATCCTAAGTCGTAGCGGGCGATTTCCTTACTATATTCCTTCCTTGAAAGCAGTCTATTCCATGCCCAATATTGCTTGCTCTTCAGGTTCGCGGAGGCAAAACAGTTCTGGCAATTCTGGCACACTCGGGTTTCCGAGTTCATTGGTCTCATTCTACTCTCGCTGGTTCAAACATCCAATCCCCCATCATAAGACGAGGCAGGTTTTACAAGGCTAAAATTTTTGCGCGGGCGGCCGGATTTGAACCGGTGATCTTCCCCGTGACAGGGGGACGTGTTAACCAGGCTACACCACGCCCGCATTTAGCACTATTAATCTAGCCGATATTTAGCTAAAAGTAAATCGTTCGTTGACCACCAAAGTTTATCTACACTACCTCCCCTCCACAACCATCTGGTTTACCAAGGTGCGGGTAGATTCATCAAACATCCCTGTCTCGGTCAGGTTGTTTGATTTCTGAAACATCTTAAGTGCAGCTTTGGTTAATGCTCCGAACTTGGTGGTTTCGTTCCCGGGAGAGCCCGGGCCTATACTTGCAAGGACTACGCTGTGTGCATTCAGAAACTGCTGGAGTTGTTTTACGTCATCACCCAGGGAGCCGGAGGTTAAGTTTCGGGAAAAGAGCTTGGCTGTTCCCAAATTTATGGCAGACAGACTGGTGTGGCAGTATATGGAATTGATTTTCCTAAGAGTGGTTAGGTATACGT
>JAZDEB010000001.1:0-3159 GCA_043809165.1 Candidatus Liptonbacteria bacterium | reverse complement strand
GGTCTGCACCTGGGACATCTTTCACGCTCCTTCCGAGCAACTATGGTTAACGAAATCGGCAACAGAATGAACCGCACAAAATTATACCGAATCACGGCATCAATTTCAAGGGGTTTAGTCAAGTTATCCACAACCACCTCTAAAAACTGCTTATAGCCGCTATTTTTTCGCCGCTGCTTTGATGATCTTTCCTGTTTTAGCGCTCTTCCCTTTGCGCAATTCCTTGGCCAATGCACCAATTTCGTCGCGCAAGATTGCCGCCAGTTCAAAATCCAATCGCTTGGCGGCTTCCTTCATCTCGCGCTCTTTGTCTTTCATCAACTCTTCGATTCCCCTTCTCGACTTCGGCACCGGTTTCATTTCCAAAGCCAACACCTCCTCCACCGGCAAAATATCCCTTATTTCTTTTATGATAGTAGTCGGCACAATGCCATGCTTCTCGTTATACGCCAATTGCAACTTTCGCCTGCGCTCGGTTTCGCTAACCGCGCGCTTGATCGAACCAGTAATGTTATCTGCATAAATCAACACTTCCCCGCGCACGTTACGCGCCGCGCGGCCGATGGTTTGCACCAAAGACGTTTCGCTGCGCAGAAACCCTTCTTTGTCTGCGTCCAAAATCGCAACCAAGGTTACTTCCGGCAAGTCCAATCCTTCACGCAATAAATTTACTCCAACCAGCACATCGAAATTTCCTTTGCGCAAATCGGTTAAAATGCGGATACGATCCAGCGTCTTTACGTCGCTATGCAGATAGCTCACTTTCATCTTTTTCTCTTCTAAATAATTGCTCAAATCCTCGGCCATACGCTTGGTTAAAGTTGTAACCAATATGCGTTCCTTCAAGGCAACGCGTTCTTCTATTCGCGGGATCAAATCGTCAACCTGTCCGCGCGCCGGAAGCATGGTGATTTTTGGATCGATTAAGCCGGTGGGGCGAATAATCTGCTCCACAATCTGCCCGTGCGGCGGTGCGCTGTGTTCCCGCTCGAACGGTCCAGGCGTTGCCGAGGTATAAATTGTTTTCGAAACCCTTTCTTCGAATTCGGTAAAGCGCAGCGGCCGGTTGTCCGCGGCGGAAGGCAAGCGGAAACCGTATTCAATTAATGTTTTCTTGCGCGAAGCATCGCCCTCATACATTCCTTGTATCTGCGGCACGGTAACGTGCGATTCATCAATTACAGTTAAAAAGTCGCCGCGGAAATAATCCAAGAGCGTATCGGGCGGTGCGCCAGCGGGGCGGCCGGAAAGATGGCGGGAATAGTTCTCGATGCCGTGGCAATAACCAATTTCCTCGATCATCGCCAAGTCATATTTAGTGCGCCGTTCCAAACGTTCCGCCTCCAGGTATTTTTTATTTTCTTCAAAATATTTTAAACGTTCTTTCAATTCGCTGCGGATAGCTTCTATAGCCCGCTTACGTTCTTCCGGAGGGGTAATAAAATGTTTTGCCGGGGCGATATAAATTTCCGATAAAGTCGGTGTTTTCCCGGGCACAAAGCCCTGCACCGGGTTAATCTCGAATATTTTTACGATCTTATTGCCGTCCAGTTCAAAGTTATAAATCACCTCCCTGTCCGGCGGCATGATTTCCCAATTGTCGCCGCGCAAACGGAAGGTGCCGCGCGTTAAATCCGAGCTGGTCCGCGAAAATTGGAGTTCAATTAACCGGCGGGAAAACTCTTTGCGGTTAATAACATCCCCCGTCTTAAAATGAAAAATGCTTTCCGCATACGCTTCCGGAGCGCCCAAGCCGTAAATGCAGGAAACGGAAGCGACCACTATTACATCGTCGCGGGTCAAAAGCGCGGCGGTTGCGGCATGGCGCAATTTGTCTATCTCGTCGTTAATCATCGCCTCCTTTCCTATATATGTATCGGTTGTAGGAATGTACGCCTCCGGCTGGTAATAGTCGTAATACGAAACAAAATAATGAACCGCATTTTTGGGGAACAGTTCCCTAAACTCATTGCATAGCTGTGCCGCCAAGGTTTTGTTGTGGGCAATCACCAGGGTCGGCTTATTAGTGCGGGCGATTACGTTTGCTACGGTAAAAGTATTATGCACAAACATTCCACCCCTTCCAGCTAAAAATGTTTCGTTATCCTCTACGGCGAAATCATACACATAATCTTCTCCGGGTATCTTTTCTATTGATTTTATTTTAGACCAATAGGCATTAGCAATATTTTTACTATTGGCGATAGATTCAATTAAGCGCTTATTATGGTTATTAGTATTGGCGCATGATTCCAATGCGGTTACAACATTCATGAAAGTCCTCCTAGAAGGAGATCTTAGTCCGCTCTCGATGAAGGATAATAATGGTCGAGATATTCTAGCATCTATGGCCAATTTTTCCTGAGATACGAAAAGCTTATGGCGCATGTCTTTAATCCACGTCCCAACAGATGGAATCACATCAACATTGGTGTTATAAAAATTTTTTATAATTGCATGAAGCTTGTTTTGTTTTTTTATAATCAAAAAACCTATTTTTTTCTCGAAAATTTTCGAATATTCAGATCCATAAATACATACTGAAAAGTATTTATTTCGCACCATCTTGCCGGGTAATTTAATATACCGTTCGCGAATCCTCGACACAATTCCGAATCTCAGTAACGCATACGACAGGTCAGATGCCAAATCCGGGCTAGCAGTAGTGCAAGATACTCC
This sequence comes from Candidatus Liptonbacteria bacterium, assembly GCA_043809165.1. GTDB lineage: Bacteria > Patescibacteriota > Minisyncoccia > UBA6257 > 2-01-FULL-56-20 > MHLB01. The sequence continues at coordinate 480 of JAZDEB010000001.1, read as the reverse complement.
ACTCCCATCGACTCCTCCATCCGTTGAAAAATATGCGCTTAAAACACTGGCGAGTTGCTCATCCGCTAGCTCTGCCCAGAATGGCGGAAGGCGTTTTTCAGAAGACGTTTTACCACACCACTCAGAAAAAAGAACGCTCCAAATACGCGAAGTTATTGCGTAATCATACGTGCCTGGACGCTTATAGCAATGTAAACCCAACCCAGAGAGAGTGTCATTGAAGTCTGATATTACCTCACTATCTGCAGAAGACAACGTAAAATAATTGGCCGTGGCATGGCCTTCAGCAATATAGTAACCGATTAGTCGCAACAACTCATTGTTAATTGGCAATTCAAGTGGTAATTGATATTTACCCCTCTTCGCTCCAACGCATGCTCCATTGGATATATAAGGATCTATTGTTGCTAGTCTTCGAAAAACCGTTGTTGATACTCTTTCGTTTTCATAAAGCACACCGTGTATCTTAGCCGGACACAA